>JBEBYB010000001.1:0-156342 GCA_040391295.1 Phenylobacterium sp.
ACACGGTCGGCATCGACCTGGTGGCCATGTGCGTCAACGACCTGCTGGCCCAGGGCGCCGAGCCCCTGCTGTTCCTCGACTATTTCGCCACCGGCAAGCTGAACGTCGAAGAAGCGACCCGCGTGGTCGCCGGCATCGCCGAGGGCTGCAAGCAGGCCGGCGCGGCCTTGGTCGGCGGCGAGACCGCTGAAATGCCCGGCATGTACTCTGAGGGCGACTACGACCTGGCCGGCTTCTCGGTCGGCGCGGTCGAGCGCGGCGCAGTCCTGCCGACCCTCGACACCCAAAAGCCCGGCGACCTGCTGATCGGTCTCGGCTCCTCGGGCCCGCACTCCAACGGCTATTCGCTGGTTCGCCGCGTGGTCGAGCGGTCCGGCCTTGCCTGGGACGCCCCCGCGCCTTTCGCCGAGGGCAAGACCCTGGCCCAGGCCCTGATGGCGCCGACCCGCATCTACATCAAAAGCGTGCTGCCGCAGATCAAGGCTGGCCGCATCAAGGGCGCGGCCCATATCACCGGCGGCGGCCTGATCGAGAACCCGCCCCGCGCCATCGCCGAGGGCCTGGAAGCCAAGTTCGATTGGGAAGCCTGGGCCCTGCCCCCGGTCTTCCAATGGCTAGCCGAGGTCGGCGGCATCTCCGAGCACGAACTGCGCCGCACCTTCAACTGCGGCGTCGGCATGATGCTGATCGTCAGCCCTGAGAACCTGCCCGACGTGCTCGACGGCCTGCTCCACGCCGGCGAAGACGCCTTCGTCTGCGGCGAACTGGTCGCGTCGGCTTAAACCGCGCAGATGCTCCCCCCTCTGGGGGAGCTGTCAGCAAAGCTGACTGAGGGGGACTGGGACCAAGGTCGCAAGCCCCCTCAGTCTCGCCGCGACGCGGCGATCCACCTCCCCCAGCGGGGGAGAATCTCAGTTCCCGCTAAACACCGCCGGCCGCTTCTGATTGAACGCCGCCACGCCTTCGCGGCGATCGGCGGTGCGGAACAGGCGATTGTACTCCGACAACTCCAGTTCCATCGCCTGATCAAGCGGCAGGGCGGCGCCGCCGCGCACCACGGCCTTCAGCGCCTTCACCGATAGAGGCGCCTTGCTGGCGATCACCTGGGCGCGCCCGAGCACCTGGACCATCAGCTCGGCGGCCGGAACCACGCGGTTCACCAGGCCAAACTCCAGCGCCTGGACCGCGTCGACCGGTAGCCCTGACATCAGCAGTTCGGCGGCGCGCCGCTCGCCGACCGCGCGGGTCACGAACTGCGTCCCGCCAAGCCCGGGAATGATCCCCAGGCCCACCTCGGGCAGGCCCATCTTGGCGGTGTCGGCGACCCAGGCGAAGTCGCAGGCCAGGGCCATCTCGGCCCCGCCGCCCATCGCCGCCCCGTTCACCGCCGCGATGATCGGGAACGAACAGGCCAACTGGGCGCGGATCATCGCCTCGAACATCACGTGCTGGTCCGACCAGGCCTGATCGCTCATGCCGTCGCGTTCCTTCAGGTCCGCCCCGGCGCAGAAGAACCGGCCAGCGCCGGTCAGCACCGCCACCCTGATCGTCGGATCGGCGGCGAGCGTGGTCCACAGCGCCAGCAGTTCCTCGCCCATGGCCGTGTTCAGCGCATTGGCCGCTTCGGGACGCGACAGGGTCACCACCCGCACGCCCGGCGAGGGCTCGCTCAGTTCGATCGTGCTGGTCATCATCCCTCCGGTCCGGCGACGACGCCGGCGTCATGCAATCGCGCGATTTCGCCCGAGGAGAGCCCCAGCACCTGCGCCAGGACCTCGTCGGTATGTTGCCCCAGCTTTGAAGCCGCCCGCGCCGGCGCCCGGACGTCCTGCGGGATGGTCCCGGCGAATCCGGCGGCGGGATAGGTGCGGCCGCTGGGATGGATCACGTCGCTGAACACCGGATTGCCCTTGATCAGCCGGGGATCTTCCGCCGCTTTGCTCATCGGCTGATACGGCCCCCAGCACACGCCGGTCGCCTCGAAGGCGGGCTTCAGCTCGTCCAGGGTCTTGCGGGCGAACGCCGCCTCGAAGATCGGGAACAGCCGCCCGCGATGATCGAACCGCAGGCCCTCGTCGCTCGCGAAACTCAAGCCGAGTTCAGCCTCGAGCGCCGCCACCGGCGCTTCGATCTCCAGCACCGCCAGCAGCCCCTTCCACTGACGCGGCGTGATCGCCACCAGCATGATCTGCTGGCCGCCCTTCAGCGTGAAATCGCGCCCGAAAGCCCCATAGAGGTCATTGCCCATCCGCGGACGATCGGGTCCCGCCAGGCTCTCGGCCAGATAGCCGAGATTAGCCATGGTCGATCCGGCGATGTCCGACAGCGGAATGCGGATCTCGCGGCCTTTGCCGTCGCGGCTGCGCGCATGCAGCGCCGAGACCAGAGCGAAGGCGGCGTAGGCGCCGGTCAGCAGGTCCCAGGTCGGGACCACGTTGTTCACCGGGCGCGGGTCGTCCGGGTGACCGTTCATCATCGGCACGCCGATGGCGCTATTGACGGTGTAGTCGACCGCCGGCCCGCCATCGGCCCAGCCCATCACCCGCGCGCAGATCAGGTCCGGCCGCAGCGCGCTGAGCTTCTCGTAGGAGAGAAAGCCCTCGACCGGAAAATTGGTCACGAACACCCCGCCCTCTTCGCCCGGCGCCGCCGCCAGCCGCGCGGCGAGCTCGCGCCCCTCGGGCCGGCCAAGGTCGAGCGCCACCGACTTCTTGGACTTGTTCAGCCCCTCCCAATAGAGGCTGTCGCCCCCCGGCGTCAGCGGCCAGCGCCCGAAATCCGGGCCGCCGCCAATGTTGTCGAACCGGATCACCTCGGCCCCGAGTTGGGCCAGATACAGGCCGCAGGTCGGCCCGGCCACGAAGGCCGAACCCTCGACCACGCGCAGGCCCTTCAGAAGGTCGTACATTCGTTCCCCTAGAAACTCTTCGGCATGCCCAGGACGTGGGTCGCCACATGGCTGAGGATCAGGTTCGTGGAGATCGGCGCCACCTGATAGAGCCGCGTCTCGCGGAACTTGCGCTCGATGTCGTAGTCCTCGGCGAAGCCGAACCCGCCGTGGGTCTGCACGGCCATGTCGGCGGCGAACCACGAGGCCTCCGAGGCGACCATCTTGGCCATATTGGCTTCCGTGCCGCAGGGGATGTCGCCGTCGAACATCGCCGCGGCTTTGTCGACCATCAGCGAGGCCGCGGTCAGTTGCACATAGGCCCGGGCGATCGGGAACTGCACGCCCTGGTTCTGGCCGATCGGCCGCCCGAACACCTCGCGTTCCTTGGCGTAGGCGCTGGCCCGGTCGATGAAGAACTTGCCGTCCCCGATACACTCCGACGCGATCAGGATGCGCTCGGCGTTCATGCCGTCCAGGATGTAGCGGAAGCCCTTGCCCTCCTGGCCGACCAGATTGGCGACCGGCACCTTCAGTTCGTCGAAGAACAGTTCGGTGGTGGCGTGGTTCAGCATGGTCCGCACCGGCCGGATGGTCAGGCCGTTTCCGACCGCCTCGCGCAGATCGACGATCAACACGCTCATCCCGTCCGACGGTTTGGCCGCGTCCTCGCGCGCCGTGGTCCGGCACAGCAGCACCATCAGGTCGGAGTGCTCGGCCCGGCTGATCCACAGCTTCTGGCCGCTGACCACGTAGTGATCGCCCTCACGCCGGGCGAAGGTCGAGATGCGTGTCGTGTCGGTCCCGGCGGTCGGCTCGGTGACGCCGAACGCCTGCAGGCGCAGTTCGCCGGTGGCGATCTTCGGCAGATAGGCCTCCTTCTGGGCCTGGCTGCCGTGCCGCAGGATGGTGCCCATGGTGTACATCTGGGCGTGACAGGCGCCACCGTTGCAGCCCGAGCGGTGGATTTCCTCCAGCACCGCCGTCGCGGCCGCCAGGCCCAGCCCCGAGCCGCCAAAGGCCTCGGGAATCAGCACAGACAGGAACCCCGCCTGCGTCAGCGCCTGAACGAACGCCGTCGGATAGGTCCGGTCGCGGTCGAGCGCGCGCCAATATTCGCCGGGGAACTGGGCGCAGAGCTTGCGCACCGCATCACGGATCTCCGGAAAGCTCTCGCTGACGTCCAACACCATCCTCCACCACGGCCGCGCGCCGCCCTTCAGCTAGCGCATATGGCCCCAGCGGTAAAAGCCATACCGTAACGTCAGGCGACCGAGCCCAGCCGTCGCACCGGAAGCGCGAGATGGGATTTCATGCCTAATATCAATCCTGATGGGACGGAACTTCAGCCCGCCTGGATGGTTCGACCCACATGGATGGCAAGAACCTGCAACGTAACGAACGGCTACACAGGGAAGCTGAGAGTCTGTGGGCGGCCTTGTCATCCGAACCGCCGCCGCGCGGCCTGCGTGGCGCCCGTCTGCTCGACGCCGCCCTGCATCTGAAGACCGTGGGCATCTATGACCGGCTCTACTCGCCGCACCTGCGTCCCAGCCAGATCACGCGCCCGCGCTAGATCCTGATTTCGAAATAGGCGGTGTCGCTGCCGCTCGTATAGCCAAGCATCCGGATTCGGCAGCCACGGCCATCGTCAAGGGTCAAAGCCGCCTCGCCGGCGCGGAACAGCGCCTCGGCCACGTCCGGCTCGGTGCGCAGCAGGCCCCGCAAGGGAACATGGGCCGAGGCCAAGGTTCGCATCTGCCCGGTGATCTCGTAGGCGACCTGCAGATCGTGGCCGGCGAACTTCAGGTCGCCAGCACCGGTGGTTACGATGGGGGGCGCCTTACGAATGTGCCGCTCCTTGAAAACAAGCAGGCCCCGCCCGGCTCTTTGCCGAACGGGGCCTGACTGATGCGGCTGGTCTCTGGAGGGACCACGTGGGCTCGTACCGCATTAGATCAACGCGGTACGAGCTACACCGTTCCCGGCCGTCTTAACCGACGATTTGGTCGTCCGTGAAGAACTGGGCGATCTCCAGCTTCGCGTTGTCTTGGCTGTCCGAACCGTGGACCGAGTTTTCGCCGACGTTCAGGGCGAACAGCTTGCGGATCGTGCCTTCGGCGGCTTGTTCCGGGTTCGTGGCGCCCATGACTTCACGGTACTTGGCGACGGCGTTTTCGCCTTCCAGGACCTGCACGACGACCGGGGCCGAGGTCATGGTCTCGACCAGTTCGCCGTAGAACGGACGCTCGGCGTGGACTTCGTAGAACTTCTTGGCCTGGGCTTCCGTCATTTGGATGCGGCGCTGAGCGACGATGCGCAGGCCCGCGTCTTCGATCACCGCGTTGACCTTGCCGGTGAGGTTCCGCTTCGTGGCGTCCGGCTTGATGATCGAGAAGGTGCGTTCGGTCATTGTCTCTGACTTGTCTTTGTATTGTTGGGGAGGCGCGGGACCCCGCGCGGGTGGCGGCTTATAACCGCACCATGTGACATCGCCAAGCAGGGCGCTCCGAGCCCGCCCGGAGACATTGGACGCATTCCCTCGGAGGCCCGCCTCTGATAAGCCCCCGCGCTCGCCATGCTGCAAATCAATGATCTGACCTTCGACGCCTGGGGCCGCCGGTTTTTTGACCACGCGACCGTGAGCATTCCTGTGGGCGCCCATGTGGGCCTCGTCGGCCGCAACGGGGTGGGTAAGTCCACGCTGTTCAAGCTGATCCTCGACCAGCTTCACGCCGGCGACGGCGAGATCGGCTATCCGAAGAACGCGCGTATCGCCTCGGTGGATCAGGAACACCCGGCCACGCCGGTCTCGCTGCTGGACACCGTGCTCGCGGCCGACGAAGAGCGCGAGCGCCTGACCAACGAGCTCGAGACCGCCGAGCCCGAGCACATGGGCGAAATCTACGCCCGGCTCTACGAGATCGGCGCCGACCGTGCGCCCTCGCGCGCCTCCGAAATCCTTTCGGGCCTTGGCTTCTCCAACGCCGACCTGTCGCGCCCGATGGCCGAGTTCTCGGGCGGCTGGCGGATGCGCGTGGCCCTGGCTGCGGCGCTGTTCGCCGAGCCCGACCTGCTGCTGCTCGACGAACCGACCAACTATCTCGACCTCGAAGGCGCGCTCTGGCTGGAAAGCCGGCTGAAGAAGTATCCGCACACCGCGGTCATCATCAGCCACGACCGCGAGATCCTGAACAATAGCTGCGACCACATCCTGCATCTGGCCGACGGCAAGCTGACCCTCTACACGGGCGGCTACGACAGCTTCGAGCGTCAGCGCGAAGAAAAGGCCCGCCTGCAGGAAGCCAACAAGGCCAAGGTCGACGCCCAGCGCGCCCACCTCCAGGCCTTCGTCGACCGCTTCCGCGCCAAGGCCTCCAAGGCCACCCAGGCCCAGTCGCGCCTGAAGATGCTGCAGAAGCTGCCGCCGGTCTCCTCGGTGGTCGCCGAACACGTCGCGCCGTTCATCCTGCCTTCGCCGGAACGCCCCTTGGCGCCGCCGCTGCTGCGCCTGGAAGGGGTGTCGGCCGGCTACGACGAGACGCCGATCCTCAAGCACCTGAACCTGCGCCTCGACCTCGACGACCGCATCGGTCTGCTCGGCGTCAACGGGGCCGGCAAGTCGACCTTCGCCAAGCTGATCGCCGGCGCGCTGAAGCCGCAATCGGGCGAGTTCACCCGCTCGGCCCGTCTGAAGGTCGGCTGGTTCCACCAGCACCAGATCGAAGCCCTGAACCCCAAGGACACCCCGCTCGACATCATCCGCGCGGTGATGCCGGAGGCCTCCGAGGCGAGCCGCCGCGCGCGTCTGGCCCAGTACGGCCTGGGCCACCAGAAGGTCGAGACCACGGTCGACAGCCTGTCGGGCGGCGAGCGCGCCCGCCTGCTGCTGAACCTCGTGGCGCTCGAGGCTCCGCACCTGCTGATCCTCGACGAACCGACCAACCACCTCGATATCGATTCGCGCCGCGCCCTGCTGGACGCGCTGAACGAGTACGAGGGCGCCGTCATCCTGATCACCCACGACCGTTCGCTGATGGAACTGGTCGCCGACCGCCTGTGGCTCGCCGCCGACGGGACCATCGCGCCCTTCGACGGCGACATGGACGACTACGCCAAGTTCGTCATCGACCGCGCCAAGCAGGCCGGCAAGGCGCCGACCCAGGTCCGCGCGGCCGAGCCGGTGGAGGTTCCCAAGCCGCCGCCGCCCCCCAAGACCAGGGTGCCGACCGGTACGGCCCGCCGCCGCGCCGAATCGGCCGAGGCCGCCCTCGCGCGCGCCACCGCCGCCGTGGCCGAACTCGACAAGGCCCTGACCGACCCCAAGGTCTTTGCCGAGAACCCGGCCAAGGCCGCAGAACTTGGCCGCAAGCGCGAGCAGGCCCAGACGGCCCTCGACAAGGCTGAGCAGGAATGGCTCGACGCCGTGGAGGCCTACGAAGCGGTCAAGGTCGACGCCTAACCTTGTCCCTCCCCTTCACGGGGAGGGATAACTACAGTGGCGTCATGTCCACCGACGCAGAGTCGCTTCCCGATCCCGGCAAACGTCGCCGCGCGCCCCGCATCAGGGCGCGACTGCACGAACTCTATTTCGGTCACTCGGCCAAGTCCGTGCAGTTTCGCCTTTGGGTGATCGCGATCGATCTGGTGATGATCGCCTTCTTCATCGCCACGCCGTTGCTGCGCGAAACGCCAGCCTTCCTGTTCATCGACTATACGATGGCGTTCATCCTGGCGGCGGATATCGCCGCCCGCGCCTTTGCCTCGGACAGGTTCGACGAATGGCTGAAGCGTCCCGTCACCTGGGTCGACCTGTTCGTCCTGGTGACCCTGCTGTTCCCGTTCTGGCTCTTCAACCTGGCCTTCCTGCGGGTCCTACGGCTGTGGACCCTGGTTCACTCGGATATCTTCTGGCGAACTATCGGCCGGCGCTATGACGAGACGCGCTGGGAGGATGTGACCCGCGCGGCGGCCACCCTGATCACGTTCATCTTCGTGATGACCGGCTTCGTCTATACGAGCTTCGCCCGAACAGAGGGCATCGAGGGCTATATCGACGCCCTCTACTTCACGATCGCCACCCTGACGACGACCGGCTTTGGCGACATCACCTTGCCGGGGACCTGGGGACGCGTGATCTCCATCGTCACCATGCTGACCGGGATCACGCTGTTCGTGCGCCTCGCCCAGGCCTTGTTCCGGCCCTACAAGGTACGCTTCCCCTGCCCGACCTGCGGCCTGCAGCGACACGACGTCGACGCCGTTCACTGCAAGGCCTGCGGACAACTGCTCAACATCCCCAACGACGACGAGCACTGACGCCATGCCCGACGATGCCCGCCTCGTTTACCTGCTGCTGGTCCTGGTTCTGCTCGCCCCCGCCGGCGTCGCCGCGCTCAGGCACATCTTCCGCAGGCGCAAATAGCTCGCGCGCCGGAGACGGAGCCAGGCCCCGCCCCCGAAACGCTGCTCGCTTAACCGCAGGTGACCCGCTTCACGACGCCGGTCTCGGCGTCGTAGAAGAAGTTCAGCCGGTCTTCATGGAAATCCATGGTCATCGCGCAGGTGGTGCAAAGCACCCGCTGCTTATCAGGACGCACCGGGACCGGGATTTCGCTGCGCGAACGGCCGACGAAGCGCTGGGCCGCGGCCGCGCCGCACTTGTCATTGGCATCGGCCGGCGGCGGGGTCGGCGGGCTGGGACGTGGTGGAGGCGGCATGGGCGGCGGAGCCGGCGGCTCGCTGACACAGCCCGACAGCGCGACCATCACCGCACCGAACATCAGTATCTTCTTCAAGCTTGCTTCTCCCATCCGCGGGCCTGCTGCCTCCAATAGGAAGCTGGGTGCCCCTTGGCCTTCACGGCGCTCCATTGGCTTCGCGCGACGGTGAGCTGAGCCTCGTCGCGACCATCGAAGAGCACCACGCAACGGGTGTATCCGGCAAGCTCTCCCGGATCGGCCCCGTCAACCAGAAATAGCGCATCGGCGCCGTTCGCGTTCTCAAAGCCGATGGTCAGCAGGATCGGTTGGCGCGCGGTGCCCGGCTCGCTGTCGGGCGCATGCGGCAGGAAACTCTCGTCGCGATAGGCCCAGAGCCAGCCGTCCAGGTGCTCCACCCGTTCGGCCAGCCGCGCCCGCACCACGGCCTTCCAGCCACGTGACAAGGTCCGCTCCAGAAGCTCGGGCAGCACCTCGTCCAGATCCGACCGCTCCAGGTGGTAGAACCAGACATCGCAGGGGGTTTCGCTCATGCCGCCCTCAATCCCAACAGCCGCATCAGCTCCAACATGGCTTCCGTCACCTCCCTCGGATGAGTGATCATGGCCAGATGCTGCAGGTCGCACCGCAACGTCGGCCAGCCCAAGCGCCCAGCCTCGTCCGCCTCGCCCTCATAGGCCCTGCTCAGCCGCAGAAAGCCCGAGCCCACATCAGGCGGAAGATCGATCTGCGGTGCAGCCTCCTCGAACCAAGCCAGCGGCGTCGGCATCAGTTCGGATACGACTGCGGCACGCAAGGCAGCTTCCGGCATCAGGCCCTCCAACGTTCCCGACGGGAACCACTGATCCCAGGCCGGGATCATCCCATCAACGACCTGGGCCTTCAGGTTCGCGCCCAAGAGGGCGGAAGCTGTCTCGAACCAGGTGCGGCCTGGATGGGGTAGAATGGCGTCCACGTAGAGCACCGCCTTGATCTGCCCGCCTGCGGCGGCGGCGACCACGGACGAGGCAAGTCCTCCTGCCCCCGAATGAACGACTAGGACGACCGGCCCCTGCCCCAGAAACTGACGCGCCACAGCCTCGCCGAGGCCCATGTAGAGCGGAGCGGTCATCTCGCTCAGCTTGGGAATTTCAGGCTGCATTGCCTCAATCCCGCACCTTGCCAATTCGATGGCGACCGGCGTCCAGGTCGACGGCCCCATCAGCGGGCTGTGAAGCAGTGCGAAGCGCATGGCCCCTTATCCCTCCCCCACACCAGGAGGAACAGGCGTTGATGGCGTACCCCGTCCCTCCCGACAAAGGGAGGGACGGGAAACGCTTAGCCTTCGTACTTGTCCTGGACCATCCGGTTCAGCAGGCGCACGCCGTAACCGGTGGCGCCATCAGGGATGGTCGGGACGGTGGACGGCTTCTTCCAGGCGGTCGAAGCGATATCCAGGTGGGCCCAGGGCACATTGTTGACGAAGCGCTGGATGAACAGCGCCGCGGTGATCGAGCCGCCCGGACGGCCGCCGGTGTTCTTCATGTCGGCGATGGCCGAGTCGATGCCCTTGTCGTACTGCGCCGGCAGCGGCATGCGCCACAGCGGCTCGCCTTCGGCGCCCGAGGCCGCCAGCAGGTTGCCCGACAGTTCGTCGTTGTTGGAGAACAGGCCGGCATAGTCGTTGCCGAGGCTGATGATGATCGCCCCGGTCAGGGTCGCCAGATCGACCATGAACTTCGGCTTGAAGCGGTCTTGGCAGTACCAGATGGCGTCGGCCAGCACGAGGCGGCCCTCGGCGTCGGTGTTGATGATCTCGATGGTCTGGCCCGACATCGAGGTCACCACGTCGCCAGGGCGCTGGGCGTTGCCGTCGGGCATGTTCTCGACCAGGCCGAGGATGCCGATGGCGTTGACCTTGGCCTTGCGGCCGGCCAGCACGTGCATGAGACCAGCCACGGCGCCTGCGCCGCCCATGTCCCACTTCATGTCTTCCATGCCGTCGGCCGGCTTGATCGAGATGCCGCCGGTGTCGAAGCAGACGCCCTTGCCGACGAAGGCGATCGGCTGGGCCTTGGGATCGGCCGCGCCGTTCCACTTCATGATCGCCAGTTGGCTGTCGCGCACGCTGCCCTGGCCGACGCCCAGCAGCGAACCCATGCCCAGCTTGGCCATTTCGGCCTCGCCGAGGATCTCGACTTCGAGGCCCAGCTTCTCGAGCGCCTTCACCCGGCGCGCGAACTCTTCCGGATAGAGGACGTTCGGCGGCTCGGAGACCAGATCGCGCGAGAAGGCGATCGCGTCGGCCAGGGCCGCGAGCGGCGCGAAGGCGGCGCGCGCGGCGGCCTCGTCGGCCGTAGCGACCTGGAGCTTGACGATCGACGGCTTTTTGTCGGCGGATTCCTTGGTCCGGTAACGATCGAAGCGATACGAACCCAGTCGCACGCCCAGCGCGGCGCGGGCGGCCAGTTCGGCCTTGTCGGTCGGCAGCACCAGCCGCAGCGTCGTCAGGCCCGAAGCCTTCACCGCGCCATAAGCCGAGGCTGCGACGTGCTCGGCGACGACATCGTCAAAGCCCTCGGCCTTGCCCGCGCCGACCAGCAGCACCCGGGCGGCGTCGCCGGCCGCTCCCAGCACGTCAAGCACCTGCCCCTTGGCTCCGTTGAAGCGGGCGGCCCCGATGGCGCGGCCCAGTACGCCGCCGGTCTGCGTATCCAGGTGTCCCGCCGCGCCCGACAACAGGCCGCCTTCGAAGACGACCAAGGCCAGGACGGTTTTCTCGCCAAGCGCGGCGCCGGCCGCAACGAACTCGATCTCCATGGTCCCTCGAACTCCTGACAAAATTAGGGGTCGCGCACCAACAAGGATCGAACCTGACCGCTGGCGCGGCCCTGTTTCGATTTGTCCAGCCGTGTGAGCGGCGGTTGTATGACACAGCGACGCATGATTTAGAGCAGGTTCACGTTCGGGGCGCGAATAATCCCTGGGTGAACCCTAAAAAATCCGCATGCATCTGATCGACCGCTATCTGTTTCGTCAGCTCTTGGGACCGACCGTGCTGGCCACGGCGGCCCTGACGGCTGTCGCGTTGCTGAGCCAGAGCCTTTCAGCGCTCGACATCATCGTCAGCCAGCGGCAGAGCGCCCTCGTCTTCGCCAAGGTTACGCTGCTGGCGATGCCCCAGTTGCTGAACATGGTGCTGCCTATCGCGGTGTTCGTCGCCGCGCTGGTGGCGATGAACCGCCTGCACACCGAGCAGGAGATCGTGGTCTGCTACGCGGGCGGCATGAGCCGGTGGCGGGTGATCTCCCCGGCCCTGCGGCTGGCCGGCATCATCACCATCATCGCCCTGGCGGTGAACCTCTGGATCCAGCCGCTGGCGGCGCGCGAGATGCGCCAGACGCTGTTCAACGTCCGGACCGATCTAGCCTCGACGCTGATCCGCGAGGGCGAGTTCACCAACCCGGCGCCCGGACTGACGGTCTACGCCCAGTCGGTGGACGCCACCGGCCTGATCCACAACCTCTTCATCCACCACGAGAAAGACGGCAGTTCGGCCACCACCTACACCGCCGACGAAGGCCGGCTGGAGAAGCGCGGCGACCGCGCCGTGCTGGTGATGCACAAGGGCTCGATGCAGGAGTTCAGCGAAGCCGACGTGCTGAACTACCTGACCTTCGACGACTATCCCTACGACCTTTCGCCCTTCATGGCCTCCGAACAGCTGATCCACTACAAGCCCTCGGACCGCTACCTGCACGAGTTGCTGTTCCCCGACCTCACCCAGGAGTGGGAGAAGCGCAACTATCCGAAGCTGCTGGCCGAAGGCCACAGCCGCATCTCAAGCCCGCTCTACAACATCGCGCTGATGACCATGGCCCTGACCGCGATCATCGGCGGCGGCTTCAGCCGCGCCGGTTATGGGCGGCGCATCGCGGTGATGAGCGCTATCGCCGTCGGCGTCCGAATCCTGGGCTTCGTGGTCCAAGCCGCCGCCGAGGAGGCCGCCTGGCTGAACCTCCTGCAATACGCGGTGCCGATCGCCGCGACCTATTTCGCCCTGCGCAGCATCTTCCGTCAGAAGGTGACACGCTTCATCGACATGCGGCAGAGGCCGCACCGCATCAGCCGCCACGCCTCCGGAGCCGCCGCATGATCGGCGCCGGCAAGCTCGAGCGCTACGTCATGGGCCGCACCTTGGCCAGCGTCGGGGCGGCCCTGGCGGTGATCGCCGCGGTGATCATCCTGGTGTCCTTCGTCAACCTCTCGCGTGAGGTCGCGGTGCGCGCCGATGTCGGCGTCGCCCAGCTCTTCGTGCTGACCCTGCTCCAGACCCCCTCGATCATCGTCCTGCTATTGCCGTTCGTGTTCCTGTTCGGCGGCATGGGCGCCTATGTGGGCCTCAACCGACGCTCGGAACTGGTCGCCATGCGAGCGGCGGGCATCTCGGCCTGGCGGTTCATCCTGCCCTCGGCCGCCGCGGCCTTCACGATCGGCGTGCTGACCGTGACCCTGCTCAACCCGCTCGCCGCCGCCTTCAGCGCCCGGTACGAGTCCGACCGGGCGAACCTGATGGAGAACTATCTCACCGACGCGCCCAAGGAGGTCTGGCTGCGCCAGGGGGACGACCGCACCCAGATGGTGATTCACGCCAAGCAGCGCGACACCGCCCAGGGCCGCGTCCGGCTGAAGGGCGTTTCGCTGTTCGTCTACCAAAAGAACAAGCAAGGGGTGCCGGAGTTCAAACGCCGGCTGGAAGCCGCCGAGGCGCAGCTCTATCCTGGCTACTGGAAGCTCACCGACGTGCGCGAAGCCGCCGCCGGTGAGAGTTCGGTGCGCTCCGAATCGCTGTCGATCAGGTCCACCCTGGACGCCGAATCGGCCATGGAGCGGTTCGCCGCGCCGGAATCGGTGTCGTTCTGGCGACTGCCCGACGCCATTCGCCTGACCGAACAGGCGGGCTTCTCGGCCAATGGCTACCGGCTGCGGTTCCAGCAATTGCTGGCCACGCCGGTGCTGTTCGCGGCCATGCTGATTCTCGCGGCGGCGTTCTCGCTGCGGTTGGCGCGGCTGGGCGGGTTGGCTGGCCTGGCCGGGGCCGGCGTAGGCCTTGGTTTCGTCGTCTTCTTCTTCAACGAATTCTCCGGGGCCCTGGCCAACGCAGACATCATTCCGTTGTTTGCGGCGGCCTGGGCGCCACCTGTCGTCGCCCTGCTGTCGGGGCTTGCGCTGCTCTGCTACACCGAAGACGGTTGAATCGCCGGCTGACCCGGTTATGCATCGGCTTCGAACCGCGTTGAGGGGATCCTGAGCTTCATGAGTTTCGGCAGGCGTTCAGCCTCGGCCAAGCACGCCCTGCTCGCAGGCGTCGCTCTCGTGGTCCTCGCCGGCGGAGCGTATGACGCTCAGGCCCAGGAACCGGCGCGCGTCGCCGCCCCATCGCCCGACGGCCTCGCCGAAGGCGAGTTGTTCATGGAGGCCGACCTTGTCATCCGCGATGACAAGAACAAGATCACCACGGCCCGCGGCAATGTCGAGGTTCGCTATCAGGGCCGCACGCTGCGCGCCAACGAGCTGATCTATGACGAGGCCCAGGGCACCATGCGGGCCAAGGGCGACACCACGATCATCAACGCCGACGGCTCGGTTCAATTCGCCGACGAAGTCGTACTCGACGACCAGATGAAGGCCGGGGTCGCCACCGGCTTCTCCTCGCGCCTTCCGCAGAACGTCAAGATGGCCGCCGCCAGCGCCGTTCACCGGAACGACCGCGTCAACGAACTCAACCGCGCCATCTACACACCTTGCGACATCTGCGCGACGGACGGCGCGGCCAAGGCGCCGACCTGGTCGATCAAGGCCGACCACGTCGTCCAGGACCGTGATCGCCAGCTGGTCTACTATCGCAACGCCGTGATCCAGATCATGGGCGTGCCGCTGCTTTACCTGCCGGTGTTCTGGCATCCCGATCCCCAGGCCCAGCGCAAATCGGGCCTGCTGCCGCCGGAGGTGTCGGTCTCCGAGCGGCGCGGACTGTCCTATGAACAGCCCTACCTCTTCGTATTGTCTCCATCTTCGGATTTGACGCTAAGCCCTCAAATCAACACGAAAGTTGCGCCGTTCCTTAATGGTGAATATCGCAAGCGTTTCTACTCCGGCGCGCTCAACGCCCGCTTCGGCTACACCTACGACAAGGACATCGCCGCCGCGCAGGGCCAGACGGTCAACGACCGCACCTCGCGCAGCTACATCCTCGGCGCCGGGGCCTTCGCGATCAATCAGGACTGGCGCTGGGGCTTCACGGCCGAGCGCACCTCCGACGATCTGCTGTTCGACAAGTACGACATCGGCGGGGTCTACGAGAACCGCGGCCTCTATGTCGCCGACGATCGCCGCCTGATCAGCCAGCTCTATGCGGTGCGCCAGAACCAGACCTCGTACCTGTCCATCGCCGCCTTCACGATCCAGGGCCTGCGGCCCGAGGACAACGACCGCACCTTCCCGATCGCCGCGCCGTTGATCGAGTCGCGGTTCGAAGCGGCCCCGGAAATCGCCGGAGGACGCCTGCGGATGCGGGCCAGCGCCGTCGCCCTGACCCGCGACCAGTCGCCGGTCAATGCGCCGCCCGAGCACCTGCCCGGTCTCGACAGCCGCCGCGCCACCGGCGAACTGGATTGGCGCGCCACCTACACCACGGCGGGCGGCCTTCGGGTGTCGCCCTACGCCCAGGCGCGCCTTGACGCCTATGGCATCGACGACAATATCGCCGGCATCGCCTCGGGCTCGAAATCGGAAAGCGTGACCCGCGCCATGGGCGTTGTGGGCGCTGATCTGAGCTATCCATTCTTCCGTCGTTTCAAGGACTTCACGGCGGTAGTTGAACCTTTGGTTCAAGTCGCCCTGTCGCCCGACGTGAAGCAGGTGGTGCTGGGTCGCGACGCCACCGGCGCCCCGATCTACCTGAACGAGGACTCGATCGCCTTCGAGTTCGACGACACCAACCTGTTCCGCGCCAACAAATTCCCCGGCTACGATCTCTATGAGGACGGCATCCGCGCCAATGTCGGAGGCCGCGCGTCGGTGCTCTGGGACGACGGTCGCCGGGCCAGCCTGCTGGTCGGGCGCTCGCTGCGCACGGACACCAACGACGTCTTCACCGAACAGAGCGGCCTGCGCGCCAAGGCCTCGGACTGGGTGGTCGCGGTCAACGCCGAGCCGCTGCGGGGACTGTCGCTCTTCACCCGGGCGCGTCTCGACGACGACCTGGACGTGGCGCGGGCCGAGATGGGCCTCAACGTCTACAACAAGTGGGGCAACGGCTATGTCCGCTACCTGCGCGACCGCGCCAACCCCAATGACGACAAGGTCGAGAACGTCGACCTGGGCGGCCAACTGAAGCTGACCAAGAACTGGGGCGTCACCGCCTACGGCAACCGCGACATCGTTCAGGACGCCTGGGTGATCCGGGATCTAGGCGTGTACTACACCGACGAATGCACCCGCATCGACGTGATCTACCGCAAGGAGGACACCCTGCGCGGCCGCCTTGGTCCGTCGGAGTCCATCACCGTCCGCCTAACCCTCGCCACATTGGGCGAACCGTTATATGGCAACTGACAACCGCGACCGCACGCTGGCCGCCCGTTACGGCTATACGCTAAGGAAGACCTCACCCATGAACCGCGCGCGTAAAGTCTCGGGCCTCGCGGCGCGCGGCGTCGTCTTGGCCGCAGCCTTCGCGGCCGCTGCCGCGCCCCCCTACGCCTTGGCCCAGGCTCCCGCGGCTCAGCCCGCCCCGGCCGCTCAAACCGCCGCGCCCGCCGGCCTGAGCGAGTCCGTGGCCGCCGTGGTCAATGACCAGATCATTTCGACCTACGACCTGGCTCAGCGGATGCGCCTGCTGATCGCGACCTCCGGGATCCAGCCGACCCAAGAAAACATTCCGCAGTTCCAGCGCGAAGCCCTGATCTCCCTGGTCGACGAGCGCCTGCAGATCCAGGAACTGCGTCGCCAGGAGAAGGAACAGAAGATATCCATCGTCGCCAGCGACGAGGAGCTCAACGAAGAGATCGCCGACATGGCGAAGAGCAACAATCTCAGCGCCGAGCAGTTCATCGCCTCGCTCCAATCCCAGGGCATCGGCATCAGCACCCTGAAGGAGCAGATCCGCGCCCAGATCAGCTGGCAGCGTTGGATTCGCGGCCGCTACGGCTCGCGCCTGCGGGTCGGCGAGGACCAGGTGAAGGCCGTGCAGCAACGTATGGAAGCCGCAGCCTCCAAGCCGCAGTACCAGATCAGCGAAGTCTTCCTCGACGCCAACCGCGTCGGCGGCATGGAAACCGCCATGACCGGCGCCGCGCAACTGGTGAGCCAGATGCAGCAGGGCGCGCCCTTCCCGGCCGTCGCCCGGCAGTTCTCGGCCTCGGCCACAGCGGCCAACGGCGGCGACGCCGGCTGGATCACCGCCGGCGAAATGGCCCCGGAGATCGACGCCGCCCTGGAACAGATGCGCCCAGGCCAGCTGTCCCAGCCCATCCAGGTCCGTGACGGCGTCTACATCATCTATCTGCGCGAGAAGCGCGCCGGCGGCACGGCCACCCTGGTCAGCCTGAAGCAGGCCGCCGTCGCCCTGCCCCAGAACGCCACCGCGGCCCAGGTGGCCGCGGCGAGCGCCACGCTCGAAACCCTGCGCAGCCAGGTCACCGGTTGCGGCGACCTCGAGGCCAAGGCGGCCAATGTCAACGGCGTCGTGGCCGGCGACCTCGGCGAGGCCGAGATCAAGGACCTCGCGCCGGCGTTCCGCCAGGCGGTCGAAACCCTGCAACCAGGTCAGCTCTCCCAGCCGATCCGCACCAATGCGGGCCTCCATATCCTGGCGGTCTGCTCCAAGCGCGGCGCGGGCGGCGAGGAGGTCACGGCCGAGCAGATCGAGAGCCGGCTGTTTGGCCAGCAACTCAGCATGATCGCCCGGCGCTACATGCGCGACCTGCGGAACTCGGCGACGATCGAGACCCGGTGAGTCCGCTCGCCCTGACCCTGGGCGATCCCGCCGGGATCGGCCCTGAGATCATCTTCAAGGCCTGGCGCCGCCTCCGCTCCGAGGGTCCGGCCTTCGTGGTGGTCGGCGACTTCCAGGCCCTGGCCTCGGCCTCCGGCTCGGGCATGCACATGGTTCGCCGCGTGACCACGCCCAAGCAGGGCGGCGAGGTCTTCGGCGAGGCTCTGCCGGTCATCGACATCCCGCTGCGGAGCCCGGTCGTGGCCGGCCAGCCGTCGTCGTCGGCCGCGTCCGCCATTATTCGCTGGATCGAGACCGGCGCGGGTCTTGCGCTGTCCGGCGCGGTCAGCGGACTGGTCACCGCGCCGATCGCCAAGGCTCCGCTCTACGAGGCCGGCTTCCAGTTCCCGGGACACACCGAATTTCTCGGCGAACTGACCGCCAGCGCCAGCTACCAAGGCGCGCGCGGCCCGATCATGATGCTGGCCGTCGAGGGCCTGCGCACCACCCTTGTCACCGTGCATGAACCGCTGTCCAAGGTCGGCGGCCTGCTGAGCGTCGACAAGATCGTCAACGCCGGCCTCGTCACCGCCCAGGCCCTGCGCAGCGACTTCGGGATCGAGGCGCCGCGGCTGGCGCTCGCCGGGTTTAACCCACATGCGGGCGAGGACGGGTCGATCGGCCGCGAGGACCTAGAGATCATCGCTCCGGCCGTCGCGGCCCTGCGCGGCCTCGGCGTCGACGCCAGCGGCCCGACCCCGGCCGACAGCCTGTTCCACGAGGCCGCCCGCGCCAAGTTCGACGCCGCAGTCTGCATGTATCACGACCAGGCCCTGATCCCGGTCAAGATGCTGGACTTCTGGGGCGGCGTGAACCTGACGCTCGGCCTGCCGATCATCCGCACCTCGCCGGACCACGGCACCGCCTTCGACATCGCCGGCCGGGGCCTGGCCCGCCCCGACAGCCTGATCGCCGCGATCCGGATGGCCCACCAGATCGCCGAGCGCCGCGCCGGGGTCTGAAGCTCCACCATCTTGCCGACTCCCTCGGCGCGTGCCCTTTTGCGCCGTTTGCAAGAGGGGAACTTTCGCATGCTCGATCGCCGTCAAATGCTCGCCGCCTCCGCCAGCGCCGCGGGCTTCGGTGTTCTGGGCCGCGCCACCGCCGCCCCCGTCGAACCGGCCACGGCCGCCCAGGCTCACGCCCACAAGATCTATGACGGGATCTTCGAGGCGATGCTGGTCGCCGATCCCCTCAACGCCAGCGGCCTTGGCCTCGACAAGGGCCCCCGCGCGGCCCTGAAGTCGCGGGTCGGCGACCGCTCCCACGCCGGCCGCATGGGTTCCTTCCAGCCGCTGATCGACGCACGCGGCGCGCTGAAGACCATCGACCGCGCCAGCCTGACCGGCCGGGGCGCCACCGAACTCGACACCGTCGTCTGGTACGCCGATCAGTGCGCCGAGGCCGAGCGGTTCCAGTTCGTCGGGGTCGACTCCTACGACTACCCGGTGCCCTACGTGATCAGCCAGCTCACCGGCGCCTACCAGAAGGTTCCGGACGCCCTCGACACCAAGCACATCATCGAGACCAAGGCCGACTGCGAGGCCTATCTGGCCCGCCTGACCGACTTCGCCACCGCCCTGCGCGCCGAATCCGTCCGCGCTCGCGCCCAGGCCGACATGGGCATGGCCCCGCCGGACTTCATCATCGACAAAACCCTGGCCCAGATCCGCTCCCTGGCCGCCCAACGTGGCGAGACCTCGGGCCTGGCCGCCTCGCTCGGCCGCCGCGCCGCCGCCAAAGGCCTTGGAACCGACTGGGCCGCGCGCGCCGCCGCCATCGTCGATGGGCCGGTCGCGCAAGGCCTGGCCGAACAGATCGCCATCCTGACCGAGCAGCGCCGCACCGCCACCCACGACGCCACCGTCTCGCGCCAGATGATCACGGCGGCCTATTACGAGTTCGCGCTTCGCTTCCACACCACGACCAAGTTGGACGCCATGACGGCGCACGATATCGGCCTGGCCCAAGTCGCTGACCTGACCGCCCGTCTTGAGCCGTTGCTGAAGGCGCAGGGCCTGACCAAGGGCAGCGTCGGCGCACGCCTGACCGCCTTCGCCAAGGACCCCGCCCAGCTCTTCCCCAACACCGACGCCGGCCGCGAGGCGCTGCTGGCCGACCTCGACCGCATCATGGCCGATGTGAAGCGGGAGGCGCCGCGGGTCTTCAACCGCATGCCCCAGGGCGGCATGGATATCCGCCGCGTACCGCCCGCCATCGAGCTCGGCGCCCCGCGCGGCTACGCCGAAAGCGGCTCGCTGGACGGCACGCGCCCCGGCACCTTCTACATCAACCTGCGCGACACCAACGACTGGGCCAAGTGGGCGCTGCCGACCCTGACCTATCATGAGGCGGTCCCCGGCCACCTGTTCCAAGGCGCCCTGCTGCTGGAAGCCGGGGAGTCGCCGATGCTGTTCAAGAACCTGGGTTTCACCGCCTACAACGAGGGCTGGGGCCTCTATGCCGAGCAACTCGGCGACGAGCTCGGCATGTACGACGACTATCCGGCCGGCAAGATCGGCTACCTGCAGTCGTTCCTCTACCGGGCCGCCCGGATCGTTCTCGACACCGGGATCCACGCCAAGGGCTGGAGCCGCGAGCAAGCCGTCGCCTACATGCTGGAGACGGTCGGCCTGCCTCGGGGCGCGGCCGAGAACGAAATCGACCGTTATGTCGTCTGGCCGGGCCAGGCCTGCGGCTACAAGATCGGCCACACGGAGATCGACCGCCTGCGCAGCCGCGCCAAGACGATCCTGGGCCCCAGGTTCGACCTGAAGGGCTTCCACGACGTGGTGCTGCTCGGCGGCGCCGTGCCGCTGACCGTGCTGGAACAGGTCGTCGATCAGTGGGCGGCCTCGCGGCGAAGCTAGTTTCGACGCGGCGCCGACCGGCTTGGTCGACCTGGCGTCGCCATGACATTGGCCGCCCCATACAATTCAGATAACATTGTTGTCTAAGCTGTATGACGAGAGGCAGGATCATGGTCGCTGCGACGTTCGACACCGTCGGCGCCAAGACGCGCTGGTTCTATGTCGGCATGTCCTCGGTGTTCGTGCTGATCGCCTTCGGCGGCTTCATCCCGACCTATTGGGCCAAGCTCGCCAGCGGGACCTTCACCGGCGCGCCGATCCTGCACATCCACGGCACGCTGTTCTTCACCTGGACCTTGTTCTTCCTGGCTCAGACGACCCTGGTGGCGACCGGCCGGGTGCTTGATCACCGTTCCTGGGGCATGGCCGGCATATCGCTGGCCACGGCCATGGGCTTCACCGTGGTGCTGGCGGCGATCAACTCGATGAAGGTCGCCGACACCATCGGCATGGCCGACCAGGCTCGGCGTTTCTCGATCGTCTCGCTCACCGCCCTGGTGATGTTCGCCGGCTTCTTCGCGACCGCCATCGCCCAGGTGCTCCGGCCACAGGTTCACAAGCGGCTGATGATCCTGGCGATGATTCCGCTCATGCAGGCGGCCATGGCGCGGCTGTTCGCCACCGCCCTGACCCCGCCCGGCGTCGTCGGCCCGCCGCCGGTCTTCGTCTCCGTCCCGCCGGGCCTCACCGTCGACCTGCTGCTGGTGGCCGCCATCATCTACGATTGGCGCACACGCGGCCGTCCGCACCTCGTCTACCTGATCGGCGCCCCGCTGTTGCTCGCTCAGCAGATCCTCATCGTCCCGCTCAGCGCCACCCCGGCCTGGATGTCGGTGGCGCGCTGGGTCGAGTCGCTCACCGGCTGAACGCTTGCCGCGCGCCGACCCATGAGCGAGATAGGCGCAACCGCTTCATCGGATCGCCCGCCCTGCCCGCCTCCTCGCCCCCAACGCCTGACGAGCTTTCACAAGACCTGACCATCGACTTCGTCGGCGGCGCGGTCGGCCACCGCCTTCGCTTTGGCGGCGGGCGCGGCCAGGACCTGCCCCGCGCTGCGGGCTTCACCGGCGGGGCTACCCCGACCATCGTCGACGCCACCGCGGGCCTCGGCCGCGACGCTTTCCTGCTGGCCTCGCTGGGCGCTCAAGTGACCCTGATCGAGCGCTCGCCCCAGGTCCATGCGCGCCTGCGGGCTGGGCTGGAGGCCGCGGCGATGAGCGGCGAGCCGGCCATCGCGGACGCGATCCGCCGCATGACCCTGTTGCACGGCGACGCCCGCGAACTGCTCAAAAGCCTGTCGCCCGACGTGGTGATCGTCGATCCGATGCACCCGGAACGCACCTCCACCGCCCTGGTGAAGAAGGACATGCGTATCCTGCGGGAATTGGTCGGAACCGATCCCGACCAACTCGAACTGATGCAGGCCGCCTTGGCCTGCGCGCGTAAACGGGTGGTGTTGAAATGGCCGCGCAAGGGGCCGCCGATGCCGGGCCTGCGCAAACCTTCGCACCAGATCGTCGGCAAGACCCTGCGCTACGACGTATTCATGACACTCTCGACCGAGAGGATCGCCCCATGAGCGTCGCCTTCACCAAGGAGCAGGACAGCGAGTCGGCCGCCGCCGACCTGCCCGACCGTCCGATCTCCCCCCATCCGAATCTGGTCACCGCGAGGGGCCTGGCCCAGATCGAGGACGAACTGGCCAAGGCGCGCGCCGCCTATAGCGCCGCCCAGGCCAGCGGCGATGCCGGCGTCGACCGCACCGCCATGGCCCGCGCCACCCGCGACCTGCGCTACTACGGCGCCCGCCGCGCCAGCGCCCAACTGATCGAACCGGACCGCTCCCTGGACACCGTCCAGTTCGGCCGCAAGGTCACCTTCGAGCGCGAAGACGGCCGCCGCCAGACCTTCGCCATCGTCGGCGAGGACGAGGCCGATCCGACGAAGGGCTCGGTCTCCTACAACGCCCCCCTGGCCCGCGCCCTGATGGGCAAGACCATCGGCGACCTCGCCACCGTGGCCGGCGCCGAGGTCGAAATCATCGAGATCGACTAACCGCCCCAAAAAACGTCATGGCGTCCGGTCCAGACTGTGGTCGAGCCATGAACCTGCGGCTCTGGATCGGTGTGGAGCGTGGCTCCGTTCTACCCCGACCGCCTATCCTCCGCCGCAAGCAGGACGAAGGTCAGGATCTCGGCCACCGCCACATAAAGCCGTTCGGGAATCTCCGTCTCCAGCTCGATGCTCGACAGCGCTTCAGCCAGCACCGCGTTCTTCTCGATCGGCACGCCGTGCGCCTCCGCCGCGTCGATGATCTTCTGGCCGATCACCCCGCGCCCGCTCGCCACCACGCGCGGAGCGTTCGGCGCGTCATAGGTCAAGGCGACGGCGATCGGGCGCTTGCCGGGGGGGCTCATGAGAACTGGTCCACCAGTCGGCCGGCGTCCGGGTCGGCGTTCGGCGGGGAGCCGGAATGCACCACGATCTCGGCCTGAAATCTCGCCCGCGCCAGGGCCATGCTCAACAGTTGCTGGTCATCTCGCAACCGCATCAGGCCGACATCACGCTCGGCCCACAGGCTCACGATCGCTTGGTCGCCGACCAGCGCCACCCGCGCATGGATGGGTCCCAACGGCTCGATATCCAGCGAGAACGCCGCGCGCCAGGCCGGTGGCGCATCGGCGCCGCCGCGACCGTCGCGGCTGATCTCAAACTGCGCCACGCTCGCCCCCTGCGGGGTCGTGAACGGCATTTCGAACATCCAGCGGGTGACCTGCGCCTCCAGCGCCTCGCCCGGCGCGGCCGGCAGCGAAGCGATCTGCAGCAGCTCCTGCCGTGCGATGGCCGCCTTGGTCTCGGCCATCAGACGCTGTCCGACCGCGCTGGGCGTAGCGTCGGCCGGCAGGCTGGGCATCGCGCTGGGCTGGGCGCGGGTCGATCCGGCCCGATAGGGCGGCGGCGGGGTCCTGGCGGGGTTGCCGATCTGGCGGGCTCTGGGCGCGCCGGCCAGCCAGGCCGCGAGCGCCTGGTTCAGCACCAGCAGCCCGGCCTTCATGTCCTGCCCTATCGGCGAGTTCTGGGGCGCGGCGGCGAGGTTGGCCTCCAGGAAGAGTCCCGAGCGACTGAGCGCCTTGGCCAGATCGCCGGACGTGACGCCGGCGCCCGCCGGGCTCGCCTGGGCCAACACCTGGGCGGCGGCCGAGCGCACCGGCGCCGGCAGTCCTGGATTTCCAGCCGCCTGGACGAGATCGGCCATCAGAGGCGCCAGGCCGCCCTGCCGCGCCGCCGCGCCTTGCGCGGCCTGGGCCAGCACCTGGGTCGATATCTGCCCGGCGCCGATCTCGATCGAGGGCGTCGAAGCCGTGACAACGGGAATCACCGGACGCACCGGCGTCACCGGGATCGTCACTTGTGGCGTCATCGGCCCGATGATGGGGGTGATCGTCACGTCGAACTCATCCCGCAAAAGAAGCGGCCATCATACCTACAAGCGATGAAGCGAGGCTTAAGCGTCCCACGATCCCTATGGAGAAGGCCGCGAGCCTGCTATTCGCATCGACGATGACCCTCGACCAACTCCCACCGCTGCGCGACACGCTGGCCGAACATGGCCTGCTGGCCAAGAAGAGCTTTGGCCAGCACTTCCTCCTCGACCTCAACATCACCCGCAAGATCGCGCGCCTGGCCCAGGTCGGGGCCGGTGATCACGTGATCGAGGTCGGGCCTGGCCCCGGCGGCCTGACCCGCGCCCTGCTGGAAACCGGCGCTCGCGTTACGGCGATCGAGGCCGACCCGCGTTTCGCGCCGTTGCTGGAGGAATTGTCCGTCGCGTCCGGCGGCGCCCTGACCCTGCGGCTGGAAGACGCCCTGACCACCAATGAGACCGCCGTCGCGGCGGGCGCGCCGGCCCACATGGTCTCCAACCTGCCCTACAATGTCGGCACGCCGCTGCTGATCAAGTGGCTGACCGGCCCGTTCACGCCTGCCTCCATGACCTTGATGTTCCAGAAGGAGGTCGCTGACCGGGTCGCCGCCGAGCCGGGTTCCAACGCCTATGGCCGGCTCTCGGTGATCGTCCAGGCGACCAGTCACGCCCAGGTGGTGATGGACGTTCCGGCCCGCGCCTTCACCCCGCCGCCAAAGGTCACCTCGGCCGTGGTTCGCCTGACGCCCTTGACCCAGCGCCCGGACGCCGCCCGCCTCAACGCGCTCCAGGCGGTCACCGCCGCCGCGTTCGGCCAACGTCGCAAGATGCTGCGCTCCAGCCTCAAGGTTCTCGGCGGTGAGGCGTTGTGCGAAGCCGCCGGCGTCGCGCCCGAAGCCCGCGCCGAGACCATCGACATCGAAGGCTTCCTGGCCCTCGCCGACGCCTGGCGGCGGCGCTGACCTCAAAGAGGTTCGCGCCGACCCGCTACCAGATCGGGCCACGGCCAGGCAGGCCGTAACCCAACAGGCCCTCGCCCAGCGGCATGCCATACGGATAGCCATAGGCCCCGCGATAATAGCCGCGAGCGTTCTTGTCCTGGCTGAAGCTGAGCGCCAGCGTGCCCTTGTCGCCAAGCGGCATGACGCTGGTGATGTAGGCGCTGCGATAGCCGCCGGTCCCGACCGCCACCCCGACCTCGCCGTGCATCTGGCGATCCTCGCGACGCAGGTCGAGCAGTTGACCGTCACGGTCGTCGGAGTTGCCCGGGCTTTCGGCCAGCCAGCGCTGAATCTGGGTCGCGGTGTCCTCCAGCGGCGCCACGGCGGGCGGCGCGGCCTCGACGGGCCCCGGCTCGGCGGTGAGCGCGGTGACCGGCGCGCCGGTGGCTCCGGCCGTGGTCATGACTTCCTGAGCCTGCGCGCCGCCAGCGGCCATGGCCAGGGCGATGATCCCCGCCGCCATCGACTTCGATGATGTCCGCATGTCCACGCTCCACTGAAGCTCAAGCTTAACGCTTTGATATGGGCGCTCTTATGGCCTTATCCAACCAGCAGCGCGCTGGCCCCGTCCCAGGCGAGCTTGCCGCCCACCACGATCAGCAGCCCGTAGATGATCTTGTAGAAGCTCCGGCCCGGCACCCGCCGAACCAGCCAGACCCCGGCCCAGGTCGAGGCGATCGCCAGCGGCAGGAGCACGGCGGCGGTCGACAGGCTCTCGCGGGTGAACTGACCCAGCGCCCAATAGGCCGGGACCTTCATCCAATTGACGAGCGCGAAAAAGATCGCGCTGGTGCCGATGAACACGTCACGCGCCAGTTGCTTGGGCATCACATAGATCTGGAACGGCGGCCCGCCGGCATGGGCGATCTGGCTGGTGAAACCGGCCGCTATGCCTGCCAGCACGCCGCGCCAAGGCATTCCTTCGGCCCGCGCCTCGCCGACCGGCGCCGTGGCCCGCTCGACCCACAGACGCTGCACGGCGAACACCACCGAGATCGCCCCCACCGCCAGCTCGACCGCGCCAGGCTTCACGAACGCCGCCAGCGAAAAGCCCAGACCGATCCCGATCGCCGCACTGGGCAGCATCACCAACAGCACGCGCTTGTCCCAGGTCTTTCGGAACGCCCACACGCTGACCACGTCCTGCACGATCAAGATCGGCAGGGTGATCGAGGCGGCCAGCACCGGCGAGACGCTCAGCGCCATCAGCGGCACCGCGATCACCCCAATGCCCGAGAACCCGCCCTTGGCCAGGCCAAGCAGGATCACCGCCGGTATCGCGACCGCGTAGAAGAAAGGATCGGTCAGCAGTAGGACGTCATTTCCGCTTGCCGAGCTCGGCTGCGATGTCCTTGACGTTATGGCCCACCTTGCGGTGCGCGGCCACGACCTGGTCGGGCGTCACGCCCCAACGCTTGGCCCAGAACGCCACTTCGTGACGCTCCCGGACGTCGATCCGCGGATTGTCGCGAAAGTCCCGCTTGCCCTTCGGTTCGGCCATGACGCTCTCCGCTTCCTAAGCGCCCGCAATACCAAGTCCGCCGGCCGCCGCCTACGCCCATTGCTCTTGGACCCCAAACAGGCGGTGGCGCACGGCGGCGTTCTGCGCTCAATTGGCCGCCATGTTGATCCCTCTCCCTGTCGCCGCCTGCGCTTCCACGCCCTGCTTCTCCAACGCCAAAGGTGCGAAATGACGACCGCGCCAGACCTGAAGATCGGCGTCGACGTCGCCTGGATCACAAGTTGGTCGGAGGAGCCGCAGACAGGGGTCTCCCGCTGTCCCAGCGTCGATGGCCAACTCGCCATCGGCCAGGAGAGCAAACCCGGCGTGGGCGAGCCGGTCTACACTCGGGCCCATCTCTTCCGCCAACGTAGGTCGGTCGGCGAGATGCTCTGTCCAATGTGCGGCGAGCCGACACATGAGGACGATCGCTGGAGCCGAACCGCAGGGCCTACGACCGCTGGGGCGTTGAGAGCCCGCGGCCTCGGCCCCGCGCTGCCCCCCGTCATGCCGGACACCCAGCCGTTGCTGGACTGCGGCGCCATCGCCCCGATGCACCGCGCCTGCGCCGACCTGGGACCAGCCGAACGCTTGCTTCCAGACGACAAGTCCGGCCGCGAGTTGAGGCGCTTCCCGAAAGCCTGGATCATCATGCCGATGTGGGTCGAGGGGCGATCTTCCAAACCCCAAGGCAAGAGCGTGGCGGTCGTCAGCTTCCTTCAACTGGTCGGTGTTGAAGCCGGCAAGGGCTAGCCGGCCACCCTCGGCCTACTGCGGCGCGCTAGGCCGCGAGACCACGAACAGCGCGCAGGCGACCAGGGCCACAGCGACCGCCGTGGCCAGCCAGGGCCTAGGATGAGCGCTGAGGAAGAACAGCACGAACCCGCCCGCCATGCCGGCGCAGGCCAGGATCTTGGCCTTGCGCGGGATGGCTCCGCTTTCGCGCCAGGCCCGGACCAGCGGCCCGAAGTTCTTGTGGTCCAGGATCCAGGCTTCCATCCGCGGCGATGACTTGGCGAAGCAGCCGGCCGCCAGGATCAGGAACACGGTGGTTGGCAACAACGGCAGGAACGCGCCCACCACGCCCAGCGCGGTAAGCCCCAGTCCCAAAAACAAATACATCGCCCGCATCATACTGTTGCGAGTCTCTATCAGAAACGCGGCGATGGATAGGGGCTCAGTGCAGCGCCGCCACGCGAGCGGCCAGCGCGACGTTCACCGCCTCATAGGCGGGCGTGAAATCACGGGCGATCTTGGCCTTGCTCCAGGTCCGCGCCAGCAGCCCGCCCAGGATCTCGGTGTGCAGCACGTGGGTCGCGCGCCCCTGCGGGGTCAGCAGAAACCCATGCCGCCCGGCGAACAGGAACGGCACATGCCCCGACCATGCCAGCTCCCGCCCCGGCTCGGCGGCGACGATCCGCACCGTCTGGCGGACCACGGCGTCGCCGCCTGACGCCAGATTGCGAAACACCATCGGGACCCGCGCGCCCAGCCGCGCCTCCCCCCGCGCCTGCAGGTTCAGCGGGTTCCATTCGGCGTAGCGCGAGAAGTCGGCCAGCACCGCCCACACCTCATCGGGCGATGCGGGAATCACGGCCTCGGTGGCGATCCTGTGCATGGCGTAATTATAGCGCAGGTCGCCGAAAGACCTCACGCGACCTTGAGCCGAATTGTCCGACGCTCGACAGACTTGTCCCTGCTGGAAGGCATGCGGCTGCGGCTCGGCGGGACGCTGGAATGCGCCAGCGACGTCGAGGCCTCGACCGGGTTCATCGCCGCACACCGACACCACCTGCCTGGCCGAACTCTGGGACAAGGGCCGACGCAGAGCGCCTGAAAAGAGAAACGCCGCCGGACCTGTCGGTCCAGCGGCGTTCTGTCTCTAATCGTCAAACTGGAGTTCAGATGACCGCGTACCTGCGCCTGCGGATCATCACCCCGGCCGCGCCAAAGCCGATGATCATCATCGCCCACGTCGCCGGCTCAGGAATTGCGGCCCCACCCGCCACGTCGAAGGAAGTTTGCTTGATCCCTTCGAAGTTGAAGGCTTGCGGGGTATCTCCCTTTTTAACAGTACCCATGAGGTTGTAGATTTTGATGCTGTCCAGAACCTCTAGATTTTGAGCCCAGATGTCGATCTTACCGTCGTTGGGCATGATAGCGTTCAAAATCTTGGTGCCGCCGCCCACGTAGCTCACCAGGACATCAAAAGTGATGTCGTTCTTGGCCTCCTTGTCGGCATAGACCGTCAGGCCCATCTTGGTGAAGCCCACGCCAAGCGGATCGATCGTCAAGTAACTGAACGGGCCATCCTGCTGCGCAAAGCCGTCACCATTTAGATGGATCGTGCTGTCAGCCGTATACTTGACGGAATAGTCCGATGGCTTGCTCAACAGGGTGACGCTTGTTCCATCCGCCTGCTGGTCGTTGTGCACCTTCTCGGCGTAGTTCTGACCGGGAATGTACAAAAGAGTCGCCGCCGACGCGGGAATGGCGGTCAATGCAGTCGCCGCGAAAACGGCGGATACCAGGAACTTCTTCATGGTCTGTAGCCCCGATTTTGCAGGCTAGTCCCGCCCCCGGATTGCCCGTGGTTATGTCTATATCGACCGACGCCAGCGCCAGCCCATGGTTAACAAGGAGCACCGCCGAATGCTCACATCAAGCAAATTCGCATAACGGTGATCTTTTTTTGCCGGCAGGTTGAATTCAAATCAGCAACTCGCCTTCCGATATAAATACTTTGCGAAGCCGCTCACTGAACTTGATTTTCACTCGCAACAACGTGCCGCAGCCCTGCGGTGAGCGACTTACTCGCCGAGGCTGCAAACACCATCGCGCCGTGCTGTACTCAGCCGCATGCCCCTGACCGACATCGCGACCCGCACCTATAATCACGGCTGGCGGCTGGACCCCATCGTTCGCAGCCTGCTCGACACCGACTTCTACAAACTGCTGATGCTGCAGCTGATCTGGTCGCTGCACCCCGAAGTCCAGGCCACCTTCTCGCTGATCAACCGCAGCCGCCATGTTCGGCTGGCCGACGTGGTCGACGAAGGCGAGCTGCGCGCGCAGCTCGACCACGCCCGCACGCTTTCCTTCACCAACAAGGAGCTGATCTGGCTCGCCGGCAACAGCTTCTACGGCAAGACCCAGATGTTCACCCCGGCCTTCATCGCCTGGCTGCGGGACTTCCGGCTGCCCGACTACGAGCTGTCGAAGAAGGACGGCCAGTACGAACTGCACTTCCACGGCCCCTGGACCCACACCACCATGTGGGAGATCCCGGCCCTGGCCATCGTCAACGAATTGCGCACCCGCGCGACGCTACGCGATCAAGGCCGCTTCGCCCTCGACGTGCTCTACGCCCGCGCCAAGGCCAAGCTGTGGGGCAAAGTCGAGCGCCTGCGCAAACTGGAAGGCCTGGCCCTCTCCGACTTCGGCACCCGCCGTCGCCACTCGTTCCTCTGGCAGGCCTGGTGCGTCGAGGCGCTGAAGGAAGGCCTGGGCGGCGCCCTGCTCGGCACCTCCAACGTCTTGCTGGCGATGGACAACGACCTCGAGGCCATCGGCACCAACGCCCATGAACTGCCGATGGTCGCCGCCGCCTTGGCCGTAACCGAGGACGAACTGCGCCAGGCCCCCTACCGCGTGCTCGACGAGTGGCGGCAGACCTACGGCGGCAACCTGCTGATCGCCCTGCCCGACGCCTACGGCACCCGCGCCTTCCTCAAGCACGCCCCGGATTGGATCGCCGATTGGACCGGCTTTCGTCCCGACAGCGCTCCGCCGATCGAGGGCGGCGAGGAGATCATCGCCTGGTGGAAGGCCAAGGGCGTTGATCCGCGCTCCAAGCTGCTGGTGTTCTCCGACGGCATGGATATCGACACCATCGAACAGGCCCACGCCCACTTCGCCGGCCGGGTGCGGACCAGCTTCGGCTGGGGCACCAATCTGACCAACGACTTTAGAGGCTGCCTGGCCGGCGACGGCCATGGCGAGGACGACGCCCTCGCCCCGATCTCCCTGGTCTGCAAGGTCACCAGCGCCAACGGCCGCCCGGCCGTCAAACTCTCCGACAACCCGGAAAAGGCTACGGGCGACCCGGCCGAGATCGCCCGCTACCTCCGCATCTTCGGCGACGCCGGCCGCGTGGGGACAGCGGTCAGCGTCTAGCATGAGGTCTGGAGGATTGGTTCCTGCTCGGCGAAAGCCTCCATCAGGGTCACGGTCATGGGCGTAAACAGGGCGGAAGATCGATGAAACTCGAGCCAGGCGAACACAGGACGTTGGTGCTCAGGGCCGCCGACCTCGCCGAAGTGGTCCTCCCATACTTCGAAGACCAGCGCCCGCACGACGATCGCCCGCGCCTGGCCATCGCCGCGGCTCGCGCCTGGGCGAGAGGCGAGATTGCGACCAGCCAGGCTCGCGCCGCCGCTTTCGCCGCCCATGCGGCGGCGCGAGACGTGGACGACCTGCCCGCCAGAGCCGCCGCTCGGGCGGCGGGCCATGCCGCCGCCACCGCGCATGTCGCCGGCCACGCTCGGCACGCAACCGCCTATGCGGCCACAGCCGAACCTGGATCCAACTAGAGGCCGAACAGCGCGGCCGTAGCCTCCGCGACCGGCCAACCGCGCGGCGCCTGAGGGTTACACCCGACATATCATTAGTATTTCAGCCGATACGCCGAACAGCTCCGACAGCGTAAGCCGGTCCGAAAGCCACGCTAGTAGCGCGCGCTTTTCGCCAAGAGACTCATGCCATCCGGGAAGGAAGCCAAGATGAGCGCGTCACACGACATCTCGCGTACAGTTCTGCCGATCCCTGATCGCGCCCGGACGGGACTGATCACCTACGACGCCAAGGACCCCGACACCAAATATCCGCCGATCCTGCAGCTGCGCCCGCCAAAGGGCGCGCCGAACATCCTGATCGTCTTGCTGGACGACGTCGGCTTTGGCGCCGCCAGCGCTTTCGGCGGTCCCTGCCAGACCCCCAATGCCGAGAAGCTCGCCGCCCGCGGGCTGAAATACAACCGCTTCCATACGACGGCGCTTTGCTCGCCCACCCGCCAAGCCCTACTGACCGGCCGCAACCATCATTCGGTCGGCATGGGCGGGATCACCGAGATCGCCACCGGCGCGCCCGGCTACAACTCGATCCTCCCCAACACCGCCTCGCCCATCGCCAAGACCTTGAAACTGAACGGCTACGCCACGGCGCAATTTGGCAAGTGCCACGAGGTCCCGGTCTGGGAGACCAGCCCGGCCGGCCCCTTCGACGCCTGGCCGACCGGCGGCGGCGGTTTCGAATACTTCTACGGCTTCATCGGCGGCGAGGCTCACCAATGGTATCCCTCGCTCTACGAGGGCACGACCCCCGTCGAGGTCGAGAAGACGCCCGAGGAAGGCTACCACTTCATGGCCGACATGACCGACAAGGCTATCGCCTGGGTCGGTCAGCAGCAGGCGCTGATCCCCGACAAACCGTTCTTCATGTACTTCGCGCCGGGCGCCACCCACGCCCCGCACCATGTGCCCAAGGATTGGGCCGACAAGTACAAGGGCAAGTTCGATGCCGGCTGGGACAAGGTGCGCGAAGAGACCTTCGCCCGCCAGAAGGCGCTGGGCGTCATTCCCAAGGACTGCGAGTTGACCGCCCGGCACAAGGAAATCCCCGCTTGGGACGACATGCCCGATGACCTGAAGCCGGTCCTGCGCCGGCAGATGGAGGTCTATGCCGGCTTCCTGGAATATGCCGACCACCATGTCGGGCGTCTGATCGACAGCCTCGAGAGGCTCAATCTGCTCGATGACACGCTGGTCTACTACATCATCGGCGACAACGGCGCCTCGGCCGAGGGGACGCTCAACGGCACCTTCAACGAGATGATCAATTTCAACGGAGCAGCGGCGCTAGAGACCTCGCAGTTCCTGATGGACCGCATCGACAAGCTCGGCGGCCCGGTGTCCTACAACCACTATGCGGTGGGCTGGGCGCACGCCATGAACACGCCCTACCAGTGGACCAAGCAGGTCGCCTCGCACTGGGGCGGAACGCGCAATGGGACGATCGTTCACTGGCCCGGCGGGATCAAGGGCCAGGGCGAGCTTCGGACCCAGTTCCATCACGTGATCGACGTCGCCGCCACCCTACTGGACGTGGCCGGCATCCCCGAGCCCCTGTCGGTGAACGGCGTGCAGCAAATCCCCATCGAGGGGGTCAGCATGGCTTACTCGTTCAACGACTCGAAAGCCGCCGAGCGCCATGAAACCCAGTATTTCGAGATGTTCGGCAACCGGGGCATCTACCACAAGGGCTGGACCGCCGTGACCCGCCACAAGACCCCGTGGCTGTTGATCGGCGAGGAGGTGCCCGCCTTCGACGACGACGTCTGGGAGCTGTACGACACCACCAAAGACTGGTCGCAGGCTAAGGACCTCTCCAAGGCGATGCCCGAAAAGCTGCATGAGTTGCAGCGGCTGTGGTTGATCGAGGCGACGCGCTACAACGTCCTGCCCCTGGACGATCAGGTCGGCGAACGGATCGATCCCGACAAGGCCGGCCGCCCAGTGCTGATCAAGGGCAAACACCAGATCCTGTTCGGCGGCATGGGCCGACTGTCCGAGAACTCGGTGCTTAACGTCAAGAACAAGTCGCACGCCGTGACCGCTGCGATCTCGGTTCCGGAAAAAGGCGCCCAGGGTGTGATCATCGCGCAGGGCGGCAATGTCGGGGGTTGGGCCCTCTACGCGCACGATGGCCGGCTGAAGTACTGCTACAACCTGCTGGGCATCAGCTACTTCTACGTCGAGGCCGACGGTCCGCTGACGGCCGGCGACCATCAGGTACGCATGGAGTTCACCTATGACGGCGGCGGCATCGGCAAGGGCGGCGCGGCCACCCTCTATGTCGACGGCAAGCCGGTAGGCAGCGGCAGGATCGGCGGCACGGCGGCAGGGATCTTCTCGGCCGACGACGGATGCGACGTCGGGCGCGACACCGGCGCGCCGGTGTCCCAAGATTACGGTCCTCACGGCAACGCCTTCAACGGTGAGATCAGGGGCGTGGAAATCTCCATCGCCGACGCGCCCGAGAACTCGGATCACTTGGTCTCAGCTGACGAGGTCATCCGCATCGCCATGGCCCGGCAGTAATCTCGAATGCTGTGAGCGCCGCCGCGGCGGCGCTCACGACCCGTCAGGCCCGGCCGTCGCGCGCCAACCAGGGCAGCAATCAGGCCTTACCCGCAGCCCGCCGCGCCAAGGTGATGATCTCCGGGCTCGCGTCGCTCAGCGGACTACGGTCCCAGTCGCCGTACTGCGCCTCGATCTCCATTCCGGCCTGCGCCAGGAACACCGCCAGCAGGTCGGCCTCGATGAACCGCAACGTGCTGTGGCTGACCTCGACCTGGTCCCAGTCGGGGCTGCTGAACGTATGGCTGAACGATACGACGTCGCCGTCGAACGGCGCCTCGACCTGCCGGCTCATCCGCACGGTGCGGCCGTCCGGGTCGCTGACCTGCGCCGCGTGATCAGGGTTCCAGCGCTCCCACTCCCGGACCTTCGGATTGCGCGTCTCGAAGGCGAAGCAGCCGCTGGGCGTCAGGGCCGCGGCGACCGCCGCCAGCGAGTTAGCCAGTTCCTGGTCCTCCAGCAGCACCTGGAAGGCGTGGCCGGTCATCACCACCAGGTCGAATTCGGCGCCCCAGGCGCGAGACGTCAAGTCCCCCAGCACCCACTCGATATCCGAGCGCTTGCGCGCCTGCTCGAGCATTCCCACGGCAGGATCAAGCCCGCACAGACGGCCCTGGTGTCCGGCCTCGCGCGCTTCATGCAGCATCGCGCCGGTCCCGCAGCCGACGTCGAGCACCGCGCCTGCCGCCATCACCATCGGCATGTAGAAGTCGAAGTCGTCCCGCCGCTCGCGAGGACAAAACGAGTCGTACAAGGCGGCCAATGTAGTGTCGGCGAAAAATCGATCAGCCATGTCGTCCATCTGTCAGGCGAAGAGCCCGCGAACTGACAGCAGCCCGCAAAAGAAGTCGAGCCGCATACCGCCCTCGTGGGCTGAAACGGCGCGCGATGACGCTCTCGCCTGCCCTTCAGCCTCCCAGGCCCAAACGGGCGCTTGACCCGATCGCCCGGCGCCCCTCAATCTTTGAGCGAGATAACTATTGACTCACGCATCAGGGGAAAAAGTGACTGGTCGCCAGTCGAGGATCGGGGATTCCCACGCGGCGGCGCTCTCGGGCGTCATCACGGCGCTGAGGCAGGCGCCGCTCGGCATAGCCATCTTCGACCGCGAGATGCGCTACCTCGCCGCCTCCGCTCAATTCCTCACCGACCAAGGCCTGCCTGGCGACACCCCGCTGGTCGACCGCATTCACTACGAGGTCTTCCCCCAGATCCCCCTACGCTGGCGGGCGATCCACGCCGGCGCCCTCCAGGACGGTCGCGAACTCAGTCACCCCGCCGACCCCTTCCTGCGTGAGGACGGCCAGGTCGACTGGATCCGCTGGTCGGTCAAACCCTGGCGCACCGACGCCGGCGAGATCGGCGGCCTGGTGCTCTACACCGAGGTCGTCACCCCCGGCGTCGAGGCCCGACTGCACCTCGAAGCCGCCGAAGCCCAGTACCGCGCAGTGTTCGACCAGGCCGCCATGGGCGTCGCCCGGGTCTCGATCGACGGCCGGTTTCTGGAGGTGAACGACCGACTCTGCGCCATCACCGGCTATGGCCGCGACGAACTGCGCGACATGCGGTTCCAGACAATCACCCATCCCGATGATCTCGGCGCCGACCTCGCCAAACTCGACGCCCTGCTGGCTGGCGAGACGCAGACCTTCTCCATGGAGAAGCGATACCTGCCCAAGTCCGGAGCTTCGATCTGGACCAATCTGACCGTCTCGCTGGTTCGGACCGCCGATGGCGAACCGGCCTATTTCGTCTCGATTGTCGAGGACATCACCGTCCGCAAACAGGTCGAGGTCGAGCAGCGCCACTATCAAGGCCAGCTTCGACTGATGATCCATGAGCTGAATCACCGGGTGAAGAACACCCTGGCCACGGTCCAGTCGATGGCCGCGCGAACCATGCGTAACGAGCCCGACCCGGTCGTCGCCTACCAGAAATTCGAGGCGCGGCTCCTTAGCCTGTCGCAGGTCCATGACGTGCTGACGCGCGAGCGGTGGCATGGCGCCAACCTGCTCGAGGTCGCCGAGCGCGCCCTGGGTCCTTTCGCCAACCGAACAGCGGGCCAAGTCGCGGTACAGGGCCCGACCGTGTGGCTGCAACCGGACGCCGCCCTGACCATGGCCCTGGTCTTCCACGAACTCGCCACCAATGCGGTGAAGTACGGCGCGCTCGCGGTCGACAGCGGTCACATCGACCTGTCCTGGACCTTCGATACGGCCGAGGGCCGGCTGGAACTGGTCTGGATCGAGTCCGGCGGCCCTCTCGTCGCACCGGCCCCCCACAAGGGTTTCGGCTCCCGCCTCATCGAGCGCAGCCTGCGCGGCGAACTGCGCGGATCGGCGGTGATGCAATACCCGCCGACCGGCTTCATCTGCACCATGCAAGCGCGTCTGCCGCACATGACCGACCTGCTAAGCCGCTTCGCCCCGACTTGAGCCGCTAAGCGCACGGCGCTCGGCGGCTGAGACTTCAGCCTCCCATGACCTTGGCCCGAAGCCGGCGCATGCCGCCCAGCCAGCGGTCATAGTCGCCAGCCTTGCGCTGCATGTAGGTCAGCACCTCGGCGTGCGGCAGGATCAGGAATTTCTCCTCCGCCAGCCCGGCGATGACGCTTTCGGCCACCTCGCCTGGCGTCAGCACCCCGTCCAGGCTCTGGGGCGAACCCGAACCGCCCTGGCGCAGCATCGCGGTATCGACGCCCTGCGGACACAGGATCGAGACCTTGATCCCCTGGTCGCCGTGGGTGATCGCCAGCGACTCCGCGAAACCGACCGCCGCATGCTTGGTGGTCGAATAGACCGCCCCGCCGATCTGCGAGAGCAGGCCCGCGGCCGAGACCGTGTTCAGGATATAACCGCCGCCCCGCGCCGCCATGCCCGGCGTCACCGCGCGCGCCGCATGGACGTGGGCCATGACGTTGACGCTCCAGGCCCGCTGCCACACCGCGTCGGGCGATGAGGCGGCGTTGCTGCGGTCCGGGTCGCCGTCGCCGACCCCGGCGTTGGAGACGAACAGGTCGATGCGGCCGTGCCGCGCTTCGATGTCGGCGACCATCGCCGCCATCGCCTCGCCGTCGGTCACGTCGAGCGTCACCGCCTCGCCGCCGATCTCCTTGGCGACCGCGCCCGCGCCCTCGCCGTTACGGTCGACCACCACCACCTTGGCCGCGCCGGCCTTGACGAAGCGCCGGGCCAGGGCCGCGCCGATCCCGTCGGCGCCGCCCGTGACGACGACGACCTTGTCTTTCACGTCCATGTCTTGATCTCCCCTGCCCGCAGGCGTCAGCCCGCGTCGGCGTATCCGGCGTATGAATGCTTGAGCGTCGCGTGGTTCAGCAGCATCTCGGCCACCTGCCGCTGCCCGCTGGCGTCGAAGATGCGGGTCCGCACCCAGTAGGACTCGGTGCGCTTGCTCTCGGCCAGGGCCACGATCTCGCGGCGCAGCACATAGTCCTCGCCCACGAACAGCGGCCCGTCGATCAGGCGGATCTCCTGGTCGGCGAACAGCCCGACGGCCGGTCCCTTGACCGGGAAAGCCGCCAGCCGGCTCGAATGCTCGGCCAGCACGCTGATCATCTCCAGCGGGATGATCGCACGGCCCCAGGGCGAGGCCGCCGCGTCGGAGTACCAGGGCGAGGTCTCGGTGATCGCCGCCAGCTTCTGGTTCAGGCTGAACGGATAGAGCGCGCCCATGTGCTGGTCGGCGTCCATTCGGACGTGCTCGTCCTCCGCGCCTTTCATCCCGACATGCAGGTCTTCCAGGATCAGCAGCTTCTCGGGCGGGCGCAGCGCCGCCATGCGGCGCTCCAGCAGCGTCGGGCCGGCGTCAGGCCCGATACTAGCGCTGGCCTCCAGCACCGGCGTACCGTCAGCCTTCTCGGCCCAGACGCGGGTCATGGTCGCGCCGTCGGCCGGGATCTCGGCGAAGGCGCGGACCTCTTCGCCCTCGACCACCATGTTCAGATAGTGGGACGAGATACAGCCCTGCTCGAACCAGGTCTTGCCCCAGATCTTCTCCAGCAACGGCGGGAACAGGCTGAAGTGGGTCGGCCCCTCGATCGGCCCGGCCCGGAAGCCCAGCTTCTCGGCCATCTCGTCGTCGTGAATCGAGGCGTGGCCGCCATATTCCTGGTCGCCCAGCATCTGCCGGGGACGCCGCAGGGGACCTGCCAGCGATAGTGTCGTCTCAAAGGTCATGATGGGTCCTACTTCGCGGCCATGCGGTCTTGAGTTTTCAGCTCGAAGTCGCTGGCCTCATGGCGCTCATAGAGCTGGGTCGAGGGCTCGCCCCAGGTGCGGTTGACCATCCGGCCGCGCTGCACGCCCGGCCGTTCGGCCAGCAGGTCGGCCCAGCGCTGGACATGCTTGTAGTCCTGCACCGACAGGAACTCGCCGGCGTCATAGAGCACGCCCTTGGCCAGCCCGCCGTACCAGGGCCAGATCGCCATGTCGGCGATGGTGTACTCGTCGCCGGCGATGTAGCGGCTCTGCGCCAATTGGCGGTCCAGCACGTCCAACTGGCGCTTCACCTCCATGGCGAAGCGGTCGATGGCGTATTCGATCTTGGTCGGCGCATAGGCGTAGAAGTGGCCCAGCCCGCCGCCCAGATAGGGCGCGCTGCCCATCTGCCAGAACAGCCACGACATGCACTCGGCGCGCTTGGCCGGATCGGTGGGCAGGAACGCGCCGAACTTCTCGGCCAGGTGAACCAGGATCGCGCCGGACTCGAAGATCCGGATCGGCGTCGGCCCGCTGCGGTCCATCAGCGCCGGGATCTTGGAGTTGGGGTTCACCGAGACGAACCCGCTGCCGAACTGGTCGCCATTGCCGATATTGATCAGCCAGGCGTCGTATTCCGCGCCGCTGTGACCCAATGCCAGCAGTTCCTCCAGCATCACCGTGACCTTGATGCCGTTCGGCGTGGCCAGCGAATAGAGCTGGAACGGATGACGGCCGACCGGCAATTCCTTGTCGTGGGTCGGTCCGGCGATCGGTCGGTTGATGCTCGCGAACCGGCCTCCGTTCTCCTTGTTCCAGGTCCAGACCTTGGGCGGCGTGTATTCCGGTGTGTCGGTCATTCGTCGGGCTCCAGGCGCCAGCTCGCAACATATGCATCCACCCCGGTGGACGCCGATCCGGCTGGCGATTCAAATCGGGCGAAGAACCAAGGTGGGCCAATCCCCGCCGGGCGCCAAGGCCGGCGTTCGACGACGGGCGCGAACCCACCTCGCCTTTCTACTTGCGCGATCAAGCCCAACGCCACAACCTCGCCCTATCCGAGCAGCCGGACCAAGGCGTTAGAGGATTCTATTGATGTCACGCACCGCAGCATGGGCCACCGCGATCGCCGTCCTTCTGGTGACGGGTTGCGCCAGCACCAATTCAGACCAGCAACGCGCCTCGAACGCCAACCACCAGTGCTTCTTCGCCAGCAGCGTCAACAACTTCGCCGCCGTGGACCCGCGCACCGTCAATGTCCGGGTCGGCTCCGACGTCTATCGCCTGGATCTGATGAACTCGTGCCGCAACGTCACCATGAACCAGCGGATGAGCCTGGTCTCGCGGACCGGTTCGTCAGTCTGCACGGGCCCCACCATGGGCACGACGCTCGTCACCCGCGGCGTCAACGGCCAGCAACGCTGCCAGGTCCGCAACGTCACCCTGCTGACCCCCGCCGAAGTCGAGGCCCTGCGCCCCCGCGACCGGCCCTAGCCGCCCCGAGACGACCCGCTCTTGACTCATAACTCATTGGCTATAGGTTTAATCCATAGCCAACGAGTTATGCGTATCCATGCCCGACGCCCAAGACCTGCTGTTCAGGACGCTCGCCGATCCAACCCGGCGCGGCCTGTTCGAGCGACTGTGCCGTGAAGGCGAGCAGACCGTCGGGGCCCTGACCGCCCAGGCCGGGGTCTCGCAACCGGCTGTCTCGAAGCATCTGGGCGTTCTGAAACAGGCAGGCCTGGTGCGCGACCGCCAGGAAGGCCGCCAGACCCACTATAGCGCCCAGCTTGGCGCTCTGGGCCCTTTGGTCGACTGGACCAACCAGATGTCCGGGTTCTGGGAGGCCCGGTTCGACGGCCTCGAAGACCTGCTCAAGAGGATGGATCAATGAGCAATAGCGCCACCAAAACCCGCTCCGTCATCGTCGAGCGCGAGTTCCCGTTTCCGCCGGAGAAGCTCTGGCGCGCCCTGACCCAGCCGCACCTGATCGAGGAATGGCTGATGAAGAACGACTTCAAGCCTGTGGTCGGCCACAGCTTCAACCTTACCGGCGGCTGGGGCGGCGTTCTGGATTGCGAGGTCCTCACCGTCGAGCCGAACAAGGCGCTGTCCTACACCTGGAACTTCGCCCACGAGGACCCCGCCTACAATCTGAGCAGCGTCGTGACCTTCACCCTCACCCCGACCAGCACCGGGGTCCATCTTCGCATGGAACAGTCAGGCTTCCGGCCCAACCAGAAACAGGCTTTCGGCGGCGCCAATCAGGGTTGGCAAGGGTTCCTTGTGAACCTGGATCAGCTCTTGGCGCGGATGGATTAAGGCCATGACGAACAAGACGCCTCTCCTCTCGGGCGGCAATCCTCAGATCGCCAAGGGCTATGGCGACGCTCCGGTCCAGGCCTATATCGCGGCCATGCCGGGCTGGAAGAGCAGCGTCGGGCGCCGCCTCGACGCGCTCATCGAACGCACGGTCCCCGGCGTGCGCAAGGCGGTCAAATGGAACTCGCCGCTGTACGGCGTCGAGGACCAGGTCTGGTTCCTGGGCGTCCACGTTTTCACGAAGTACATCAAGATATCCTTCTTCCGCGGTGCATCGCTGGATCCCGTGCCGCCAGGCCAGTCCAAGCAAAAGGACGTGCGCTATTTCCACATCCACGAAGATGACCCGTTCGACGAAGCTCAGCTCGCCAGTTGGGTGAAGCAGGCCAGCCAATTGCCGGGCGAGCGAATGTAGGGAGGCGCCGCGGCGGGGACCGCGGTGTCCCACCTCCAAGCTCAACGCCCCCTGGCGCTGCGCCGAATGCCAGATAATCTGCCCCCAACGCCCGATAGAGGCGAGGGAGCAGACAAGAAGATGCGTGATCTCTCAAGCGCCGCGCCAGCGCAGGTCGGCCTGACGACCGACGGCCTTGCGGCTATCGACTCCTATCTGCAGGGCTGGGTCGACAAGGGCGTGGTCGCCGGCCTCGTCACCCTGACCGCCCGCCACGGCAAGGTCGCCCACACCAGCACGCTGGGCCAGAAGGACCTCGCCACCGGCGAGCCCATGGCCCTCGACACCATGTTCCGCATCTTCTCCATGACCAAGCCGGTGACGGCGGTGGCGATGATGATCCTGCACGACCGCGGGCTGTGGTCGCCCGACGATCCGATCGCCAAGCATCTGCCGGCCTTCGCGGGCGCAAAGGTGTTCGGCGGGCTGGACGAGGCCGGCGCGCCGATCCTGCTGGCGGCCGACCATCCGCCCACCTTGCGCGAGTTGCTCACCCATACGGCGGGCCTGACCTATGGCCGCGAGCCGATGGGCGGGTTGGAGGCGCTCTACGAAGCCGCCGACGTGTGGCGTTCGCCCAACCTGAGCGAAATGACCGCCCGCCTGGGCGCTCTTCCGCTCGCCTACCAGCCCGGAACCAAGTGGGTCTACAGCCTGGCCATGGACGTCCAGGGCGCGATCATCGAGAAGCTGAGCGGCCAGAGTCTGCCGGACTTCATGGAAAGCGAAATCTTCGCGCCGCTGGGCATGGTCGACACCGCCTTCCACACCCCGCTGGAGAAACGCACTCGCCTAGCGACGCTCTACCGCTCCAGCGCCAGCCGCGGGCTGGTCCCCCTGCCCGTCAATCCGCTGCTGCCTGACCATGAGACGCCACCGGCCCTGGCCTCAGGCGGCGGCGGACTGGTGTCGACCGTCAGCGACTACGCCCGCTTCGCCCAGATGCTGCTGAACCGCGGCGAGTTCGCCGGCCGACGGATCATCAGCGAGCGGGCGACCCGCCTGATGACGACCAACCAGCTAGCGGACAACATGTTGACCCAAGGTTGGGGGATCGGCCACCAGCAGATCCGCCCTGGCTTCGGCCACGGCTTCAACGGCGTCGTGTTCACCGACCCGCAAGCCGCCGGAATTCCGGTCGGGCTCGGGACCTATCACTGGGACGGCGCGGCCGGGACGTGGTTCTGGGTCGATCCGGAGAACGACCTGCTGTTCGTCGGCATGGTCCAGCTTCTCTCCGAGACGTCTCCCGCCCTCCAGGCCACGACCCAGACCTTGATGGCGGATGCGATTTCAGAGCCCGGCGATTAGGTCACCGATAGCGCGTGACCTTGAGCGGGAACCGGTGCGCCTCGCCGGCCAGGGTCACCGTGACCGTCAGTTCGGCGGTGTCCTTGGGCAGCGGCCCCAGGCCAAGATCGGTCATGTGCTTCTCACCCGGCTGCACCGTCTGGGCGACGAACCCCAGATATTCGGCGCCAGCCATCATGGCTTCGTTCTCGGCCTGGACGCGGGCCGGACCATGCTGGATGCGTGGATTGGTCGGGGTCGGTCGATCGCGAGCCGCCGCGCCCGCCCCGTCCATCGCAGCAGCGATCTGCGCCCATTTCGCCCGTTTTCGAGCCCTGGCCTCCAGGCTCGCCATCACCTCATCGCGCGTATAGACCGCCACCGCCTCGCCACCCTCGGTCGTGACGCTCACGCTCGACGGCGTCAGGTTGAACGGCGCCTGGCCGTGGTTCTCCACGGCGAACACCAGAGAGGGCATGTCCTTCTCGTCATGGGTGGCGCGCGCCACCAGCAGCGCCGCGTCGCTGCGCGCCAGGCTTGATCGGGCGCCCGCCATGCCGTCGCGAAACTCGACCATCGAACCCAGCGTCTCGACCGGCTCGATCTTGATCGTCGCGGCCGTCGCCGCGCCAGCCCAACTTACGGTGATCAGCGCCGCCAACATCCAATGCCTGCCCATCACATTCCCCGATCCGCCCGGAGAAAGTGTAACAGTCCGCGTCCACACCCCGCTACCCAATGTATGCACCGCCCTATTCATGCCCCGAATCAGACGCCTCTGGCCCCTTCCGTTCCGGCCGGGGGTCTATTGTGAAGTTTGTTAGGTACTGCGCCGTCGCGATCTGCGGCCTCGTCCTGGCCGCCTGCGCCAGCGCCAACGAGACCGCGCCGGCCCGCACCGCTACCGAGCAGTTGCTGGTCGCCCACGCCGCCGAGCGCGCGGCCAGCAAGTTCTCCCTGGCTCTCCCCGCCGACGCCCGCGTGTTCCTGGACACCTCCAATTTCCGGGGCGAGGGCTCCGAATACGCCGCCAGCGCCGTGCGCGAAGCCTTGGTCGCCCGCGGCAACCGGCTGAGCGCCACCCGGGCCGACTCCGATATCGTCGTCGAGATCCGCCTGGGCGCCCTCTCGATCGACAAGATGCAGCGGGTCGTCGGCATTCCGCGCCTGACCCTGCCGATCTCATCCAACCTGACCAACGCCACCATCCCGGAACTGTCGGCCTATTCACGCCGCGACCGCACCGGCGTCGCCGAGTTCTCGGCCTTCGCCTACGACACCGCCAGCGGGCGCCCGATCGCGCTCGGCGCGCGGATGGCCGGGACCGCCAAGATCCGCAGCCACACCCTGTTCATGGTCATGTCTTGGGGCCAGCAGGAGGTCCGGCCCGGCGACGCGGCGCTCGCCTCCGACCAATGGTGGAAGGTCTGGTAGCAAAGGGCTTGCCGCCCGCCCCCGGCGCCGGCTCTATTGCCGCCTAAGAATCCGGGGGGAAACAAGATGGATCGACGCAATCTAGCGCCGTATCTGGTGCTGGCCTTGGCCGCGGCCGCCGGCGTCAGCTACGTGGCCTCCTGGCAAATGGATATCCCCCCGCTCGCCAGCATGCTCTGGAAGGGCGCGGGGGTCAGCCTGCTGGCCCTCTACGCCGCCTTCAGGGCGCGCAATCTCGACGGCTGGCTGATCTGTGCGGTCATGGCGTTCGGCGCGCTTGGCGACATGCTGCTGGAGGCGGCCGGCCTGACGGTCGGGGCGGTGGCCTTCCTGGTCGGCCACCTGATCGCCATCTGGCTCTATCTGCGCAATCGCCGCCAGGCCTTGAGCCGCAGCCAGCTGCTGTTCGCCATCGTCCTGGTCCCCGCCACCGGCATCCTGACCTTCCTGCTGCCGACCGACCGCGGGCTGGCGGGCGCCGCCACCCTCTACTCGATGAGCCTGGCGGTCATGGCGGCCATGGCCTGGACCAGCCGCTTCCCCCGCGCCGTGGTTGGGACCGGCGCGCTGATGTTCGTGGTCTCCGACCTGCTGATCTTCGCCCGTGCCGGCCCCCTGGAGCACGCCGCCTGGATCGGCCTGGCGATCTGGGGGCTCTATTTCCTGGGTCAGACGCTGATCTGCGTCGGCGTCACCCGAACCCTGGCCAGGAACCCGCTGGGCTAGTCTAGGCGCTGCGCGGACCCAGCAGGATCACGCCGGCTCCGACCAGGCAGATCGCCGCCCCCAGCAGGTCCCAACGATCCGGCGTACGTTGCTCCACCAGCCACAGCCAGCCGATCGAAGCGACGATATAGACCCCGCCATAGGCCGCGTAGGCCCGGCCTGCCGCGTCGCTGTCAACGCGGGTCAGCAGGAAGGCGAACAGCGCCAGCGACGCCACGCCCGGCACGACCCACCACACCGAGCGGTCCAACCGCAGCCACGCCCAGAAAGCAAAGCATCCGGCGATCTCGGCCGCCGCCGCGAGCGCGTAATAGAGCACCGTCATTCGAACATTCGCCCCCTTGCCGCCAGCCGAACTCCCTACGGCCAAGCCAAGATATCGCCCCATCACGGTCCCTTGATGACCGCAAACGCCCCCCAGCCTGCCTGTTCCTCGGGGGAGGCCTCAGTCAATTACGGGAGACCTCATGCGTTCAATTCTTACCTTCGGGGCCGCGGCCCTTGCACTTGCGATCACCTCCGCCCCGGCCATGGCCCAAGGCGCCGCCCAGTCGGACGAGGCCACGGCCCCAACCACTGAAGGGTCTGCGCCCGCCAATAGTCCGTCGGGCGCGGACGCCAGCGCAACGGCGGCGACCCTGGCGGTCGGCGCCACCGTCAAGGACAAGACCGGCGCCTCGATCGGCGAGGTCACGGCCCTGAAGCCCGATCCGGGCGGCAAGCAGGTCGCCACCATCAAGATGGGCGCCGACAGCTTCGCGGTGGAGACCGACAAGCTCGCCATCGCCGATGGCTCGGCGACGATCAACGCCACCCAGGCCGAACTCAAGGCCATGCTCGCCAAGTAGTCGGGGAGCCCGAACTCCAGTCCAGCGCCCCGTCCTCGCCCGAGGGCGGGGCGTTTTCGGTAGCGCCGCTCCTGCGACGCTTCGCGGCGGGAAAGCCTCTAAAGCCCGAAAGCCTCGCAGATCATCCGCGCGTTCTGTGCCGGCGTCGTCGCCGCGGCGTCGATCTCCAGGTCGTAGACGACGCCCTGATGCACCCGGTCGAACTGCCACCGCGCCAGGCCGATCTCGCGGTCTCCCCGCTCGCACTCACGCCGTTCGAGCACATCGAGCGGCGCCAACAGCCCGACCATGCGCAGGTCGTGGCCGGCCAGCAGCTCGCGATAGGCTCGCGCCTCGCCCTGGCCCAACATCACTTCGTCGACGATCAGATTGTTGCCCTGAGCGGCCATCGCCGCGATCGCGTGGCGCATGCCCTGCATGGCCCGGTCCAGCACCGGGCCGGTACGGATGGCGATCGAGGGACGGCCATCCTCCTGCCCCGGCTCGAACACCAGCCCGTCGGGGTGTCCCATCATCGCCGCCGGCAGCATCTCAAGGAAACTGTCCATCGCCACATGCAGGAAAGGCTGGGCGGCGATCTCCTGCAGCGCCCGCGCCGTCGAACTCTTGCCGACGCTGCCGACCCCGTTGAGGAGGATGACCTGGGATCGCGACACTGAACATTCCCTCAATCGATGGCGCCTAGGCTTGGGAGACCAGCTTCATCCCCACGACGCCGAACACGATCATGCCCATGAAGCCGATCTGGGCCATGGACAGTTTCTCGCCGAACAGCAGCGCGCCGCAGATGCCGACCCCGACCGCGCCCAGGCCGGTCCAGATCGCATAGGCGGTGCTGGCGGGCAAACCGCGCATGGCGAAGGCCAGCAAGCCCATGTTCACGAAGCTTAGCGCGATGGGCACGGCGGCCGCCTGCCACGTCGCCTGAACGCCGGCCCACTTCAGGCTGAGCGCCCAGATGATCTCGGTTACGACGGCAATGCTGAGCGCGAGCCACGCCATGGGATTTCTCCTGGTCGCGGGCTCGAATGTCTGCGGCGGCCGGAAACCCGAAAGAGGCCGTCACACATGTAATCAGGCGCGCGTCCTACAGGACTAGCCCGCCGGCCGCTACCGCGGCGGTTCCGGCGGGGGCCTGTCGATGGTCGCCAAAAACTCGCTGAGGGGGATCTGCACCCAGCGGCGGCGAAACTCGACCAGGTAGGTGATCTGCGTCGAAAGGTCCGCCACCGCCTGGAGCGGACCACGGAACTGGATGAAACGCTCCTGGCCGCGGTCGGCGATGAGCAGTTCGACCGAGGAAGCCTCCTCCCGGACGCGGGCCGAATAGTCGACGCAGGCGCCCTCATGGCAAAGCTGCGTCGTCATCTGGGCGGCGGGAGCGCGGTCCTCGTCGGAGATCAGGATCCGAGCGCGGACCTCGCCGGAGGTGACGGTGGCGACCGAGCCCTCCGGCCCCGCCTTCAGCTCGAGCTTGAAGTTCGCGTCCGGCAAGCAGAACGCGGCGACCAGGATCGCGCAGGGAATATCCATGAGGCGCTCCAGACTGGCGCGGCCAGCGCCGCCCGCAGCCTAACAACCTGGATCCTCCACGCCAGTTAAAACACGCCAGGGCGCTCCCGCGGGCGATGCTCCCCGCTACCTGAAAACATAGAGCCCACCCTCCTCGCGCACTTCGGGAAACGGCCCGCTCGCCATCACCAGCCGGCCCCGGCGGCTGCCGCAGACGCAGCGCAATCGACTGGAAAACGCCCGCAGCGGCAGGCCGCCCAGGCCTTGCGCCACCCAGATCGTCGGATCGCACGGCGTGGCTCGCGCGCAGGCCGGCGAGGCGCACCGCGCCACCAGATGCCGGTCCATTCCCACGCACGCCAGCAGCGGCTGTTGCTCGTTCCGTCCCATCATGAGCACCTCCATGAATGGAACAAAAACAGAACATACACGCCGAAGCGACTCAGTTCTGGTTGTCTTTCGCTTTTATCCCCAGCCGTTCGCCAACCCCTTCGGAGCCGCTACTCCAGCAGCAGCCCGTCGACGAATTCCGGCAGCCACGGATTGCGACCCGGCTTCATCCGTTCCGAGCGATAGATGTGGCCCAGGTCCGCATAGGCGCGGTCGAAGTTCTTGTTCACGATGACGTAGTCGTAGAGCCGCCAGTGGGCGATCTCTTCCTTGCCGAGCGCCAGGCGCTGGTTGATGACCTCTTCGCTGTCCTGGGCCCGCGCGTGCAGTCGGCGCGACAGGTCCTCCCAGGACGGCGGCAGGATGAACACGCCGACACTGTCGTTCGGGGCCTTCTCGGTGATCTGCCCCGCGCCCTGCCAGTCGATGTCGAACAGCACGTCCTTGCCCTCTTCCAGGGCCGACATCACCGCCGCCATCGGCGTGCCGTAGAGGTTGCCGTTCACCTCGGCCCACTCCAGGAAGCCGCCCTTGTCGATCATCGCCTCGAAGGCCGACCGGTCGACGAAGAAGTACTCGCGACCCTCCTCCTCGCCCGGCCGAGGGGCCCGGGTGGTCCAGGAGATCGACAGCGTCAGGTCGGCATGGTCGGACACCAGCCGGCGCGACAGCGAAGTCTTGCCCGCGCCGGCGGGGCTGGAGACCAGCAGCAGCAGGCCGCGACGAATGGTTTCCCAGGGCTTGGCGTGGTCGTCGGTCATCAAAAGTCCTTCTCGCCTTGGGCACGGCGAGGGCGTGCAGCCCTCATCCGCCCCCGCTAGCGCGGCGCCGCCGACTCCCGCAAGGGGGAGAAGGACATTCTACTCCACGTTCTGCACCTGCTCGCGGAACTGTTCGATGGTCGCCTTCAGGTCCAGCCCCACCGTCGTCATCGCGCTGAGCGCCGACTTCGAGCACAGGGTGTTGGCCTCGCGCATGAACTCCTGGGTCAGGAAATCCAGGCGGCGGCCCTGCGGCCCCTCGCCGATGATATGCGCGCGGGCGGCGTCGACATGGGCCCGCAGCCGGTCCAGTTCCTCACGGACATCGGCCTTCACCGCCATGGCGGCGGCCTCGGTGACGATCTTGTCGGCGGACGCGGCCTCGCCGATCAACTCGGCCATCCGGCGCGCGAACCGCTCCTTGATCGCGGCAGGCTGCTCCTCGGCCAGGGTGTGGGCCTGGCCGACCAGCATCTCGATCCTGTCCACCAGCGCCACCAGCACGGCGGTCAGGGCCAGGCCCTCCTCGCGTCGTGAGACGGCCAGGGCGTCCAGCGCCGCGCCGACCGACAGCGCCATCGCCGCTTCCAGCCGCGCCTGAGCCTCCGGATCGTCCTCGATGTCGACGACTTCCAGCACGCCGCGCAGGGCCAGCAGCCCGTCCAGGCTCGGCGGCCCAGCGCGGCCCGCCGCGATCAGCGGCGCGCCGAGATCCAGATACCGGTCCAGCTGTTCCTGATTGACCCGCACCTGGGCGCCGGCCTCGGCCTTCTTGGCCTGGACGCCGAGCGTCACCTGCCCGCGCGCGAACCGGCTCTGGGCGCCTTCACGCGCCGCCCGGTCAAGCTGGTCAAAGCCCGGAGGCCCACGGAAGCGGATCTCCAGATTGCGCCCGTTCACCGACCGCGCCTCGACCGCCCAGCTCCACTCGACGGCCGAGCCCTCGGCCCGGCCAAAGCCGGTCATCCCAGATAGTGGCATTAAGAACACCCCCGGGACCCACGCCCCTTGAAAGCCGCACCATTCACTGGCGCCAGCTTACACGTTGGGGAAACGGCCTGGCTACGTCGCGGCGCCCCCGCAGCCCAGCCTTATCGCCGGCTGATCTCGACGCGGCGGGATTCGCCGTCGGCGACGCCGGCCGGCCCGTTTTCGACCGCGGTAGGCTCGACCATCTCGATGTCGCCCGCCGGGACGCCCGCGGCGATCAGCCGGTCACGCACGGCGTTGGCGCGTTGCTTGGCCAGGGGCGCGTTGATCGCCAGATTGCCGGTCCGGTCGGTATAGCCGGTGACGGCGACCTTCAGGCTGTCCTGCTTGATCGCAGCAGCGGCCTCGTCGATGGCCCTGTTGTCGTCGCCGCCGAGCCCAGGGCGAAAAGCACCCTGGCCGGCAGCACGACGACTGTCGTCGGCGCCGTTGCGGCAGCCGTCGCAGGGGCCGGCGTGCTCGCGATCGCTGGCGGAGCCGTCGTCGGGGCCGCTTCTACCGGAGCGACCGCGACCGCCGGCGGGGCGGTCCTCACCTCGGCGACAGGCGCCGTCGTCGTGGTGTTCTGGCGTCCCAGCAGGAACCACGCGATCAAGGCCAGGGCGGCCAGCCCCAGCAGCCACGGCAGCCAGCGCGCCATCCCTCCGCTCGCCGCGGGCGCAGCCGCCGCCGACCGTGCGTAAACCGGGGCGGCCGGCGGCGACCGATCCTCGACCCGCTGCGGCCGGTCGGGGAAATCAGCCACGGTGGCCGAGGCGTCGGCGGCGGCGTTGGCGACAGATGCGGCCGCCGCGCCGGCGCCCAGGGCGCCCGCCGCCAGCGCCGCCTTCCCGATCCCTCCCCCATCCACGCCGCCGAACACCGACAGCTTCCGGAAGTGTTCGGCGAGCAGGTAATAGACCGTGACCCGGTTCCGGGTCCGATCTCCCTTCATCCGCTCGCCGACGCTGGCGATCGCCTCGTCGAGATCGACGTCGCTTTGGGTCAGACCCAGCTTCTTCTTCAGATAGTTCTCGCGAACCCGCCCAACCTCGGTGGCGTCGCTGAACGACACCAGCGAGGAGTCCCGGTTCTGCAAAGCGATCCCGCAATATCGGATGATCGCGTCAATCACCTTGGAATCGGCGTTCGGGACGTACTTCCTGACGTCGATGGACCAATCTTAGGCCATAAGCCCGTCCTCCAATCGTATCGATGGAACATCGGACTCGGAGCGCGGGCTGCGCGCCAAGTTCGGCTCTCGACACCGATAGGGCCATGGCTCCGCCCAGACCCTAGGGCGGTTTGCGGAGGGGACCTGGGGATTTACCGGAGGAAGCTGGCGGACAGCTTAGCGACCGGCTTGCGCCGCCGCCTTGTCCTGCAGGGCGCCGGCCTTGTTCTGCAACGCCTTCGCCTCGCGCTCCCGCTCGATCGCGCGCCACCTGGCGACGTTCTTCAGGTGCTCTTCGTAGGTCGGGGCGAAGACATGCCCCCCCGTGCCGTCGGCGACGAAGAACAGCGCGTCGCTCTTGGGCGGATCGAGCACCGCCGCCAGGGCCGCGCGCCCCGGATTGGCGATCGGGGTCGGGGGCAGCCGGTCGATCTGGTAGGTGTTGTAGGGGTTCGGCACAGCCAGTTCCGAGGCCCGCAGGCCGCGCCCCAGCGGCTTGCCGCCGGTCAGGCCGTAGATGATCGTCGGGTCGCTCTCCAGCCGCATGCCGGCCCGCAGCCGGTTCACGAACACCGAGGCCACCTGCGGCCGCTCGCTGGCGACGCCGGTTTCCTTTTCGACGATCGAGGCCAGGGTCACGGCCTCCTGCGGCGTGGCGATCGGCAGGCCGGGCTGACGCTTGTCCCACAGCAACACCAGCAGCTCGTCGCGGGCGTCCATCATCCGCTTCAGTACAGCGGCGCGGTCCTCGCCCCGTTCGTACTGGTAGGTTTCCGGCAGGATCGAGCCCTCGGGCGGCGCGGCCACGTCGCCGGTCAGGTCCGGGCGCGCCATCAGCAGTTCGACTGCGGCCCGGGCGGTCATGCCCTCCGGGATCGTCACCTGATGGACTACGATCTTCCCATCGCGGATGTCGCGCAGGATGCTGGCCATCGAGGCCCGGCTCTTGAATTCGTACTCGCCAGCCTTCAGCGACTTGGTCACGCCGGTAATCTGGGCGGCGGCGGCGAACATCGCCTTGGAGCGGATCGCGCCGTCGCGCTCCAGGGTCGAGGCGATCTCGGTCAAACCCGAACCCTTGCGCAGCATGACCACGCGGGGCTCGTCGCCATCGGTGGCTGGCCCCGGCCCCTGGTAGGACCAAAGCCCCCAGGCCAGGACCAGGGCGACGACCACGGCCAGGGTGGCCGCGGCGCTGCCCAGCATGATGATCAGCCGGCGCATGGGCGACAGACCCGCGGCGCGCCGGCCCTTACCCTTGGCTTTGCGGGGCTTGCGGCTCACGTGACCTTCTTGAAGACCACGGAGGCGTTGGTGCCGCCGAACCCGAAGCTGTTGGACAGCGCGATGTCGATCTTCATCGGCTTGGCCTTGTTGGGAACCAGGTCGATCTGCGTTTCAACCGACGGATTGTCGAGATTGATGGTCGGGGGCGCGATCTGGTCGCGGATCGCGAGCACCGCGAAGGCCGATTCGATAGCTCCGGCGGCGCCCAGCAGGTGGCCGGTCGCCGACTTGGTGGACGACATGGTCATCCCCTTGGCGGCGTCGCCCAGCAGACGGGTGACGGCGCCCAGCTCGATCTCGTCTCCAAGCGGCGTCGAGGTGCCGTGGGCGTTGATGTAGTCGATCTCCGAGGCGTCGATGCCGGCGTCCTTGATCGCGGCCTTCATGGCGCGGAAACCGCCGTCGCCGTCTTCGGCCGGAGCGGTGATGTGGTAGGCGTCGCCCGCCAAGCCGTAGCCGGCGACCTCGGCGTAAATCTTCGCGCCCCGCGCCTTAGCGTGTTCGTACTCTTCCAGCACCAGCACGCCGGCGCCCTCGCCCATCACGAAGCCGTCGCGGTCCTTGTCATAGGGACGGCTGGCCTTCTGAGGGGCGTCGTTGAAGCCGGTCGACATCGCGCGGCAGGCGATGAAGCCCGCGACGCCCACCGGGCAGATCGCCGCTTCCGCGCCGCCGGCCACCATGACGTCGGCGTCGCCGTACTTGATCATCCGCGCGGCGTCGCCGATGGCGTGGGCGCCGGTCGCGCAGGCCGTCACCACCGAATGGTTCGGACCCTTGAAACCGTGTCGGATCGAGACCTGGCCCGAGGCCAGGTTGATTAGGGCCGAGGGGATGAAGAACGGGCTGACCCGCCGGGGCCCCTTCTCGTAGAGCTCGATCGAGGTCTTCTCGATGGTCGCGAGGCCGCCGATGCCCGAGCCGATGATGACGCCAGTGCGCTCCTTGTCCTCGTCGGACTGGGGAACCCAACCAGAGTCCTTCACCGCCTCGTCGGCCGCGGCGATCGCATAGAGGATGAAATCGTCGACCCGCCGCTGGTCCTTCGGGGCCATGGTGTCGTCGGGATTGAAGGAGCCCACGACATCTGGGCCGCCGCCGCCGCGTCCATCGACGCGGGGAATTTCGCAGGCCACCTGGCAGGCGTAGTCCGTAGGGTCAAAGGTGGTGATCCGCCCCGCGCCCGACTTGCCGGCCAGAACGGCTTGCCAGCTAAGCTCGGTGCCTTGGCCGAGAGGGGTGAGCAGACCGATACCGGTGACGACGACGCGACGCATGCGAGGGGGCCTCCAAAACGCAGACCGCCGCGAACTCCGAAGAGCTTCGCGGCGGTCGAATAGCCAATGAATTCCGTGGGTTGCCTTAGGCGCCCAGGCGCTCACCGATGAACTTCACCGCGTCGCCAACGGTTTGGATATGCTCCGCGGCGTCGTCGGGGATTTCGATATCGAATTCTTCTTCGAAGGCCATAACCAGTTCGACGTTGTCGAGGCTGTCAGCGCCCAGGTCGTCGATAAAGCTCGCCTTCTCGGTGACCTTCTCAGGATCGGCGTCGAGATGTTCGATGACGATCTTACGCACGCGCTCGAGGATGTCGGACATTCGCTTAAGTCCCTTTGTTTCTAAATCCATCTGCGACGGCTGACAGGATGTCAACCATTGCAGACATACAGGTTGAGACCTTCGCCTCGCCGGTTCGGGCGGCGACGTAGCATGTTCGCTACGGCCACGCCAGCAGGCTCAGATCATGGCCATGCCGCCATTCACATGCAGGGTTTGGCCCGTCATGTAACCAGCTTCATTGCTTGCCAGATAGACGCAGGCCGCGGCCACGTCACCGCCGGAACCGAGACGGCCAGCCGGGATCGTGCCGAGGATTTGCGCCTTCTGCTGCTCATTCAAGGCCTCAGTCATCGGGCTCTCGATGAAGCCCGGCGCCACGCAATTCACAGTGATTCCACGGGTTGCGACCTCTTGGGCCAGGGCCTTGGAGAACCCGATCATGCCGGCCTTGGAGGCTGCGTAGTTCGCCTGCCCCGGATTGCCCATCACGCCGACCACCGAGGTGATGCCGATGATTCGGCCAGATCTACGCTTCATCATGCCGCGCATCGCTGCGCGGCTGAGGCGGAAATAGCTCTCAAGATTGACCTTGAGGACCGCGTCCCAGTCCTCGTCCTTCATCCGCATCAGCAGGCCGTCGCGAGTGATTCCCGCATTGGCGACGAGAATATCGAGGCCCGCGCCGGCGGCTTGCTCGGCGGCGGCGACCAATCCATCCACAGATTCGGCGTCCGAAAGGTTCGCCGCCACCGTCGAGGTGCGCTCGCCCAGCACCAGGGCCAGGTCCTGCAAGGCCGCTTCGCGGGTGCCCGACAGCACCACATGAGCGCCGGCCGCGTGAAGCGCCTTGGCGATCTCGCCGCCGATGCCGCCGGTCGCACCGGTCACCAGGGCCGTCTTTCCGGTCAGGTCGAACATGTCAGAGTCCCTTCGCGAAGGCTTCGAGGTCGGCAGGCGTGTTGAGCGGGGTCGCCTCGGTGTCCGGGGCGATCCGCTTGGCCATGCCCGAGAGCACCTTGCCGGCGCCAGCCTCGGCGAAGCGGGTCACGCCGCCCTCGCCCGCCAGCCAGAGCATGCTCTCGCGCCAGCGGACGCGGCCGGTGACCTGCTCGACCAGCAGACGGCGGATCTCTTCCGGGTCCAGGGTCGGACGCGCGGTGACATTGGCGACCAGCGGCGCACGCGGCGCCAGGATGGTCGCGCTGGACAGCGCCTGCGCCATCTCGTCGGCGGCCGGCTGCATCAGCGGGCAGTGGAAGGGCGCCGAGACGTTCAAGGGAATAGCCCGAGCGCCAAGTTCCTTGGCCTTTTCGATGGCCAGGTCGACCGCGGCCTTGTCGCCGGAGATCACCACATTGCCGCTGTTGTTGTCATTGGCGACGACGCAGACACCGACGGCCGAACCAGCCTCGGCGGCGGCTTCAGCCAAGGCCACGTCGCTCTTGGGACCGATCAGCGAGGCCATCGCCCCAGCGCCGACCGGTACGGCGCGCTGCATGGCCTGGCCGCGCAGCTTCAGCAGCCGAGCGGTGTCGGCCAGGCTGATCGCGCCAGAGGCGGCCAAGGCCGAATATTCACCGAGCGAGTGACCGGCGACGAACGCGGCCCGCTCGATCCCGATTCCGAACTCCTTCTCCAGGGTCCGGGTGACGGCCAGCGACACGGCCATCAGAGCCGGCTGGGCGTTTTCCGTCAGGGTCAATTGGTCTTCCGGCCCTTCGCGCATCAGCGCGAACAGCTTCTGGCCCAAGGCGTCGTCGACTTCCTGGAACACCTCTCGAGCCGAGGCGAACGCCTCGGCGAGATCAGCGCCCATGCCGACAGCTTGGCTGCCCTGACCGGGAAAAATGAAGGCGAGGCTCATTGCGCGTCTCCCACGCACTTACGATTCCGAGCCGGGAGGGTTAGGGGATATGCCAAGCCCCGGCAAGGTGGGCGATCAGGAACGGGAGAGAGCAATGCGGGCGGTCATCCGGCGCGACAAACAGTTGGTCTGTGACGAAATCGCGGATCTGAAGCCCGATCAGGGTCAAGTCCTGGTCCGCACGCTCGCTTGCGGAATCTGCGGCTCCGATCTGCACGCCCTGCACCACATGGAGCATATGATCGGCCTGACCAGCCGCGCCAACGGCGGCATGACCAACGGCTTCGACCCCACCGCCGACACCGTGTTCGGCCACGAGTTCTGCGCCGAAATCCTCGACCATGGTCCCGGAGCGCTGAAAACCCTGAAGGCCGGGGCGCGCGTCGTCTCGATCCCAGCCACCCTGACCCCGGTCGGCGGCGTCGAAATGCTCGGCTTCTCCAACAACCTGCCCGGCGGTTTCGCCGAACAGATGATCCTGTCCGAGGCGCTGTTGCTGGAGGTTCCGAACGGCCTGCCCACCGACAAGGCCGCCCTGACCGAACCCTTCGCGGTCGGCGCCCACGCGGTCGCCAAGGCCAGGCTGGACGCCAACAGCGTGGCCCTGGTGGTCGGCTGCGGCCCGGTCGGCCTGGCGGTGATCGCCGGCCTCAAGGCGCGCGGCCATGGCCCGATCATCGCCGCCGACTATTCGCCGCGCCGTCGCGCCGCCGCCGAGTTGATGGGCGCCGACGTGATCATCGACCCGGCCGTCGAAAGCCCGCACGCTCGCTGGGAGGGCTTCGGCGTTCCCACGGCCCGCGCGGCGCAGAACATGGTCCGCATGATGGGCGGCTCGTTCGGCCGTCCGGTGATCTTCGAATGCGTCGGCAAGCCCGGCGTGGTCCAGAGCCTGATCGAGGCCGCGCCCGCCGGCGCCCAGATCGTCGTGGCCGGGGTCTGCATGGAGACTGACCGCATCGAGCCCGCCATCGCCATCACCAAGGAGATCGAGCTCACGTTCGTGTTCGGTTACACGCCCGAGGAGTTCGCCCAAACTCTGCACGACATCGCCCAAGGGGTGATCGACGTTAGCGGCGTGGTCACCGGCACGGTCGGCCTCGACGGCGTCGCCCAAGCTTTCAAGGACCTCGGCGATCCCGAAGCTCATGTGAAAATCCTGGTGCAACCGGACCTGCGCTAGCGGCGGGGGCCGCGGGCTAAAGCTTCATGGGGCTGACATAGCCGGTCAGCTCCAGATAGCCGCGGCCGCCCTGCGTCCTGACCGCCCCCTCCCAATAGATCGGACCCCCTGCCGCACGGCTGTCGAGTTCCTGGTCGTCGAACAACGGCTTCAGGTTCCAGCGGCGCTCGCCCTGCGGCAAGGCGATGGTTAGCGAGCGTTCGACCGGATAGCGGCCGCCGGTCCGAGGCGAGCGCCAGATCCGCTCGGCGCCGAAGCGGACCATGTCCGGCGTGAAGCGCGTCACGCCGCCGCCAGGGCTGCGCAACGATCCGCCGGCCCACAGCGGCTTGCCCGCCGCGTCCCGCACCTGAAACGCCATCAAGGCCCCGCCGTCGTCCAGATTGAGCCCGACCCAATCCCAGCCGACCGCCTTGGGGTCCAGCAGGGTCGAGGACCATTCGCGGTCCAGCCAGGCCGAGCCCTTGACCGCGACCGGCTTGCCGCCCCGCGTCACGGTCCCGGAAACCTTCAGCTGCGGGAGACTGTAGTAATGGCTCGCTTGGCCAGGCTGCGGCCCCTTGCGGCTATAGCCGCCCTCCCCTTGCAGCAGAATCGGCTGGGTGGGCTGAAAGCTCAGATCGAGCGTGAACGCCTTGCCGCCTGCCTTGGCCGTGAAACGCCCATCGGCCATGCGGCGGAAACGCCAGTCGTCGATGACGATATCAGCGTCGGTGGTCGCAGCCTCCGCTAGTCCGAAGCCGGCCCGCGCCGCGCGCTGGTCGTGCAGCAACTTGCCGACCTTGGGATCTGAAATGGCGGCGTGGGCGAACAGGATCTGCTTGGGCGCAAAGGCGCTAGGATTGGCTTGATCGATCGACGGGCGCGACCGGAAGAAAGTCACCTGGAAGCCGATCTGCTGGCCGTCGCCCGCGTCGAGCCAGCCGGTGACATACCACCACTCGGTCCTGAACTGCGGATGCGCGCCGTGGTCGGCGGGGAACTGCAGCGGGACTCCGGGGCGCACGGCCGGATAGGTCGGCAGCCGCGCATCGGACTTCGGTTGAGCAGCCGCCGGGCTGGCCAGGACCAGCAGGGCGCCCAGGATCGCCAGCAACCGCGCCATCACCAATCCTCCCGCACCGCGCGGACCGCGTCGGCCGACAGAGCGCGCCGCCCGGCCAGCAGCGCCGTCCCCGCCGCCGAAGCCACCAAGGCGAGCGCCACGCTGGCCAGCAAGACCCACGGCAGCTTGGTCTCCATCGTCCAGTGGAAGGACTGCGGATTGACCACATGGAGCAGCACTTGGCTCATGATCAGCCCCAGCCCTATCCCAGCCACCACCCCGACCGCGCCGAGCAAGGCGCCCTCGGTGATCAGCATGGCCACAACCTGACGCTGGGTGACCCCCAGATGGCGCAGCATGCCGAACTCCTTGGTCCGCGCCAGGGTCTGGGCCGAGACCGTCGCCGCGACGCCCGCCAGCCCGACCAGGATGGCGATCGCCTCCAGACCATAGGTCACCGCGAAACTACGGTCGAAGATTTGAAGGGCGAAAGCGCGCAGCGTGGCCGGCTCGGCGAAGGTTACGCGCGGCGCAATGTCAGCCGGGAGCCTGGCGCGCAGCGCCTCCGTCACCTGCTTGGGCGAGTTCCCTTCGACGACATCGACCGAGGCCTCGGTCCGCCAATGATCGCCGGTCAGGCGCGTGTAGTCGGTTGCGTCGAGGCTCACCGCCCCGTGCTGCCGCGAATAGTCGCGCCAGACGCCAGCCACGAAGAAACGTTGCGCTCCACGGATCGGCAGTACGATCCGTTGGCCCGGCTTCCAGCCATAGAGCCAGGCGGCAGGCTCGGAGACCCAGATCGGCGTTTCGCCGGCCGGCGGCTCCAGCGGGCCTCCGATCATCGGCGGGCGGTCGTGGCCGTTCATGGGCCGTACCACCACGGCCAGGGGCGGCTGGTCGGCGGCCAGCATCAAGCTGGTGGTCTTCTGAAAGACGATCCTCGCCACGCCGGGCGTCGCCGCCAACGCCGCCTGGGCCTTGGGATCAAAGCCGCCGCCCGCTCCGGCGGCGTCGACCCGCATATAGAGATCGGCTGGCAGCAATTGCTGCAGCCAGTCGTCCACCGAACCCCGGAAGCTGGAGACCATCACCGCCATGGCGACCATCAGGCTGGTGCTGGCGACGATGCCGCAGAGGGCCACGGCCGCCTGGGAGGGCGCGCCCCAAAGCCGCTTGAACGCCAGATCCACCGCCGCCCATCTCAGGCTCAAGCGCCGGACCGGGCCGAGCAGCATCCTGGCGATCCAGGGCATGGCCGCAACGCCGCCCGCCAGCAGCAGGGCCATGGAGGCATAGCCGAGCAAGGGAATGCCGCCGATGGCCGGCGCCAAGGCCGCCGCGCCGCCGGCAACGAGCAGGACCAGCGCCGGCCAGATCGGCGGCGAGACCCGTGGGTCCACGGCGTCGCCCGCGTTTTTCAGCGCCACCGCCGGCTGCGCGCGAGCCGCCTCCCGCGCCGGCGCCAGACTGCCGACCACCGCCGTCAACAGGCCAAGGACCAGGAAGATGATCGCCGCGGTCGGTGAGAACACCAGCTCTGGCCGAGCGTCGCCGAAATAGCCGCCGCCCAGGTCGCCGCCCAGCAGGGCCAGCGCGCCCCGCGCCAGACCAAACCCGAGCGCCAGCCCCGCGAGCCCCCCGGCCAGGCCGACGCTGATCCCCTCGACCAGCACCTGGGCCAACAGAGCCTGACGGCGCACGCCGAGCACCCGCAGCAACGCAAACTGCGGTCTTCGCCGCGCGACCGACAACGACTGCGCCGAATAGACCAGGAACCCCCCGGTCAGCAGCGCCATCAGCGCCAGCATGTCGAGATTGACCCGGTAGGCGCGGCTGAGACTGTCGCTGCGGCGCGCCTCGCTGTCGCGGGTGACGAGCTGGGCCTCGGCCGGCAACGCGGCGGCGATGGCCTGCCGCATCCGCCCCTCGTCCACACCCTCAGCCAACTTGAGATCGATCCGTTGCAGCCGGCCGATTTCGCCCAGCCGCCATTGGGCCGCGGCGATATCGAGCACCGCCACTTTGCGTCCCTCGCCGATGCCGGGCGCCACGCCGGCGATCCTGAAGGTCGCCGTGCGGCCGCCGGCCGTCAGCACGATCGGCTGACCGATCGCCCGGCCCTCAAGCGCGCCCTCCGACAGGTAGATCGCATCCTCGTCAAAAGGCGCGTCGTTGGTGGGGCCATGAGCCCCCTCGCCGTCCGCCGTCACCGGCCGGCCGATCAGGCTGGGCGTCACCGCCGCCGCGCGCAGAACGTCGAGGCCCAGCACCGTGATCTGCTCGCCCGGACGCGCGGTCATGGCCTTCAACTCGACGACCGGGCTCGCCACGCCGACGCCCGGCAATCGCGCCAGCCGCGGATAGAGCCGCTCGTCAAACCCGGCCGGGGCGACCGAGCGAACCTGCAGTTCGGCGTCGCCATTGACCGTGCTGACCGCCCGCGAAAATTCGCTCAGCGCCGAGGCGTTGATGAGATGGACGGCCAGGCCGAGCGCGACGCCGATGGCGATGGCGACCCCGGCCGTCACCACCCGCATCGGATGGGCGCGCCACTCGCCCAGGATCATCCAGCGCGCGGCGAGGCTGACCCCTCTAGCGGCCATGGCGCTCCACCAGGCCCGCCCCGGTCAGGGTCAGGGTGCGGTCGGCGACCGCCGCCGCGACCTCGGAATGGGTGACCAGCACCGCCGCGGCGCCCGAGCGTCGAACCTGATCGGCGAAGACCTTCAGCACGCGGGTCGCGGTTTCGGGATCAAGATTGCCGGTGGGTTCGTCGGCCAACAGCAGACCCGGTCGATGCACCAAGGCCCGGGCGATGGCGACCCTCTGCAACTCGCCGCCGGAGAGCTGACGCGGATAGTCTTCCGCGCGGCCGCCGAGCCCCACGGCCTCCATCATCTCGCGCGCCCTGGCCAACGCCTCGTCTCCAGGCGCCTGCTGCAGCACCAGCGGCAACGCCACGTTCTGACCCAGGGTCAGGTGCGGCAGGATGTGAAAGGCCTGAAAGACAAATCCGATGTGGTCGCGCCGCAGCAAGGTGCGGGCGTCGTCTCCCAGGCCAGCCAGGTCGACGCCATTGATGGCGATGGTTCCATCGTCGGCTTGGTCGAGTCCCGCGATGAGATTTAGAAGCGTCGACTTCCCGACACCCGATTCACCCATGATCGCCACGAACTCCCCGGCCTGGAGACCAAGGTTCAGGTCCTCGAACAGCACCCGGCCTCCGGGCACAGACTTCTTCAGGGAGGTGATGGTGAGAACAGCGCCGGACATTGGCCTATCCTAGCGAGGAACACCGCATCGAACAGGCCCGCCCAACTAAGCCGCCGGCGAACCGGACCATCCGCGCCCGTCCCCGCTCCGATAGCGGCCAATCCGGCATGCCTCGGGGTCGGTAACGAACAGAAGATGGTCCGTCGCGGCTTAGCCTGCGGGCGGCGGCGGTGGGGGCGGCAACCGGCGCTGAGCCAGGGCCGCGCAACTTGCCAGGCCGATGGGGCCTTGTTCGTCGTAGAGCCGGCATTCGCCGACCGCCACGCCATCGTCCGCGTCGTGATAGGTGGTTTCGAAGCCGATCCATTCGCTGGCCGGCAGGCGGTGCAGATAGAGGGTGACGTCGGAGTTGATGTAGCCCAGCCCCTTGTCGCTGACATGGGCGGCGGGGCTGGCGAAGTCGCAGGCGACAGCGGCGCGTTGGAACGGGGTCAGCGGGGTTCCTTCGACCACTTCGCGCACCTCGCTCATCCACACTCGGCGTTGCTCGCTGGAGGCGAAGCCGCCGCTGATCTGGCGGGTCGCCCACATTCCGCCCATCGGGCGCTCGGGAGGCGGCTCGATATCGGCGGGCTTGGGCACGTCCCAGGCCAGCGGCTTCCAGATCACGCCCTCGGGATTCTCGGTGCGCTTCAGGAACTGGCAGGTGGCGCGGCCCATGCTGACGCCGCCCGAGATGAACTCGGCGTCGACGACGCGGATGCGGTTGCCCTCGCGCACGACCTTGGTCGTGATCTCGATCGGGTCAAAGCCGGGCAGCTTGTACATATCGACCGTCAGGCGGGCCGGCAGAAATTCCGGATCGCCATGTCGCTGTTCAAGCTCGAAGCCCAGCAGGCCGATGATCACCCGGCCATGCAGGGATTTCGGATTCCAGGGACCACGGCAGGCGGGAGTTGGGACGAAATATTGACCGTCCCGTTTGAAAAAAGGTTCGTTTGTCATGGCGCGGGACCATGACGGATTCCCGGTCGGCGAACTAGGCCGCCGGTTCAACTCGGCCGCTTCTGGAGATGTGAGCAGGCCGCCGCAGCGGTCAGGGCCACGATTGGGCGAACGCCGCTCGAGGTTTGCACGCCCAACCTGGTCCTGCCAGAACCCGGATTTAGCGAACCAGTCCTCGAGGCAGTCCCTTCATGCGCGTCCCGTTCCTTGGAAAATTGGCTATCGGCGCCATGTTGGGCGGCATGACCGCATTTCCCGCCGCCGCCCTGCCCGATTCGAACGATCCGTATGTGTACATGGAGGAGATCGAAGGCCCCCGCGCCATGGCCTTCGCCACCGCCGAGAACGCCCGCTCCCTGCCCCAACTGCAAAACGACCCGCGCTACGCCGGGCTCTATGCGGACGCGCTGGCCATCGCCACGGCCAAGGATCGGATCACCGCCGTCGGCTTCGCCGGCGACGGGACCCTGCGTAATTTCTGGCAGGACGCCGAGCATGTGCGCGGCATCCTGCGGTCCACGACCCTTGCGAGCTATCGCACCGGCCAGCCGGAGTGGCGGACGATCCTGGACATCGACGCCCTGGCCACGAGCGAGGGCAAGAACTGGGTCTGGAAGGGCGCCGACTGCCTGGCGCCTGACGACCGCTATTGCCTGGTCTCGCTGTCCGACGGCGGCAAGGACGCCGTCGAGGTCCGCGAGTTCGACATGCAGACCGGCCAGTTCCTGAAGGGCGGCTTCCTGCTGCCGCAGGGCAAGCACCGCTTCGCCTGGGTCGACGCCGACACCCTGGCCGTCGCCACCGAGTGGACCAAGGGCGAAGTCACCACCTCCGGCTACCCCTATGTCATCAAGCTGCTGAAGCGCGGCCAAGCCCTGGCGGACGCCCAGGAAGTCTTCCGCGGCAAGGCGGACGACGGCGGCTACGGCGTCTCGCCGATCGCCCTGCGCGACGCCGACGGCAAGCTGCAGGCGCTGATCGCCCACCGGCCGCTCGACACCTTCAACGCCGAGCACCACCTGATCGGCGAGGCAGGCGCGACCAAGCTGCCGATCCCGCTGCGTTCCTCGATCCAGGGCCTGATCGACGGCCAGATGATCCTGACGCTTGAGGAAGACTGGGCGGCGCAAGACGGCAAGTCCGGCGACCTGCTGGCGATGAACCTGGCGGGCCTGAAAGGCGACGCGGCTTCGGTGAAGCCCGTGCTCATCCTGCGCCCGACCGCCAGCCAGGCGGTGGAACAGGTGGCGACCACCCGCAACCGGCTGGTCGTGGCGCTCTATGACAATGTGAAGGGCGGCATCCTCAGCTTCCAGCACGGGCCCAAGGGCTGGACCTCGACCAGGCTCGACCTGCCGCAGGACGTCTCGGTCGGGATCGCCTCGGCGTCGGATCGCGACGACCGGCTGATCCTGCAGATCTCAGGCTTTCTCACGCCCTCGACCCAGGTCCTGGCGGACGCGGCGTCCGGTAAGGCCGAAACCCTGCGGACCATGCCTGCCCGCTTTGACGCCTCGAAACAGGTGGTCGAGCAGCATTGGGCGATCTCCAAGGACGGGACCAAGGTTCCCTACTTCCTGGTGCGCCCGAAGGATCTGAAGTTCGACGGCGCCGCGCCGACGCTGCTTTACGCCTATGGCGGTTTCCAAGTGTCGCTGACGCCAGCCTACGCCGCCAGCGTCGGCAAACTGTGGCTGGAGCGCGGCGGGGTCTACGCCATCGCCAATATCCGCGGCGGCGGCGAGTTCGGACCGCGCTGGCACGAGGCCGGCCTGAAGCTCAACCGCCAGCGGGTCTATGACGACTTCTTCGCCGTCTCCGAGGACCTGATCGCACGCAAGGTCACCAACCCTAAGAAGCTCGGCGTCATGGGCGGTTCGAACGGCGGTCTGCTGATGGGCGTGGCCCTGACCCAGCGACCGGAACTCTACAACGCCGTGGTCGTCCAGGTGCCGCTGTTCGACATGATCGGCTACACCCACATCGGCGCCGGCGCCTCCTGGGTCGGCGAGTACGGCGACCCGGCCAATCCAGCCGAACGCGCGGTGATCGACACCTATTCGCCCTATCAGAAGCTCGCCGCGGGCCAGCCCTATCCGCGCGTCTTCCTGGAGACCTCGACCAAGGACGACCGGGTCCATCCGGCCCACGCCCGCAAGGCGGCGGCGCGTTTGAAGGAGCTGGGCTACGACTATCTCTATTATGAGAACATCGACGGCGGCCACGCCGCGGCGGCCAACCTCAACGAGACCGCCAAGCGTCAGGCGCTGGAATACACCTACCTGATGCAGCAGTTGATGGACTGAAGCGTCAGAGGCCCGGGCGCGTTTCGACCGCCCGGGCGTCCACCGGCTCGCCGCATTCCGAGCAGGTCTGCACCGGATGGAAGTCACAGCCACAGGCCTTGTGCCGATGCAGCAGCGGCGGCCCCGCCTCGCCGGCATAGTGGCGGTCGCCCCAGTGCACGATCGCCATGACCACTGGATGCAGTTCCAGCCCCTTGTCGGTCAGCCGGTACTCGTAGCGGGTCGGGTGATCCTGATAGGCCACCCGCCTCAGCACCCCCTCCGCCGTCAGATGCTTCAGACGGTCGGCGATGATGGTCCGCGAGATCCCCAGCCGCTCCTGAAAAGCTTCGAAGCGGCGGACGCCCAGGAAGCAGTCGCGCAGGATCATCAGGGTCCAGCGATCGCCGATCACCGCGACCGAACGCGCCACGGAGCATGGCTCCTGCGCCAGGTCTTCCCACTTCATCGCACGCCTCGTTCAGCCGCTGTTGACCGGGTCCAGATTCGATACCATGGTCCGTCCAGAAAATAAACTGATGGGAGATCAGCCATGGGCGTCTGTCTGGTGGTCGGAGCCGGCGACGGAGTTGGCGGGGCGATAGCCCGCGCCTTCGGCAAGGAGGGGCTCGAGGTCTGCGTCACGCGCCGAGCCCGCAATATCGACCAACTTGAGGAACTGGCCCAGTCGATCCGCAACGATGGCGGCAAGGCTCACGCCTATGGCGTCGACGCCCGCTCGGAAGACGAGATGATAGCTCTGTTCGACCGCATCGAGCGCGAAGTCGGGCCGTTGGAGGTGGTGGTCTTCAACATCGGCGCCAATGTCCGCTTCGATCTCACCGAGACCACCAGCCGGGTCTTCCAGAAAGTTTGGGAGATGGCCTGCTTCGGGGGCTTCCTGACCGGCCGCGAAGCGGCCCGGGTCATGCTGCCCCGGGGCCAGGGCACGATCCTCTTTACCGGCGCCTCGGCCTCGTTGCGCGGCCGCCAGGGCTTCTCGGCCTTTTCCGCCGCCAAGCAAGGGCTGCGCGCCGTGGCTCAGTCGGCGGCCAAGGAATTGGGACCCAAGGGCATCCACGTGGCCCATGTCGTGGTCGACGGCGCCATCGACGGCGTCTTCGCCCGCAACAACATCCCCGACCGCCAGGCGCGGGTTGACCGCGACGACATCCTCAAGCCCGAGGAAATCGCCCGCAATTATGTCTGGCTGCACAAACAACAACGCTCGGCCTGGACGCACGAACTGGATCTGCGCCCCTGGTCGGAAAACTGGTGAGGAAAGTCCCCATGGCAAAGACCGTCGAGTTCATCTTCGATTTCGCAAGCCCCAACGCCTATCTGTCTCATTGCCTCCTGCCCGATATCGCGCGCCGCACGGGCGCCGACATCAAGATCACCCCCTGCCTGCTGGGCGGGATATTCAAGCTCACCGGCAACCAGGCGCCGATGACGGCCTTCGGCGACGTCAAGGGCAAGCTCGCCTATGAGGCGCTGGAGACTCGCCGCTTCATCGCCAAGCACGGCCTGAACCAGTATCGGCACAATCCGCACTTCCCGATCAACACCCTGCTGATCATGCGCGGCCTGATCGCCGCGCGCCGGATGGGCGTGGAAGGCCCCTACACCCGCGCGGTCTTCGCCGGCATGTGGGAGCGCGGCCTGAAGATGGATGACCCCGCCGTCGTCGCCCAGGTGCTGACCGAGGCCGGGCTCGACGCTCGCGCCCTTCTGGAGGCGACGCAGGACCCCGAGGTCAAGGCCGAGTTGATCGCCAACACTGAGGCGGCGGCGGCTCGCGGGGCCTTTGGAATCCCCACCTTCTTCGTTGGCGACGAGATCTTCTTCGGCAAGGAACGGCTAGGTCAGGTGGAAGAAGAATTGATGACTTAAAGACAAGAGCTTACTGTCAATCTTCAGTAACTGCGGATCAGATTCCAGAGATAGAAATCAAATCGAACCGGACTGATCCGCAGGATTTCAACACCCCGATCAACACACGAATTCACGTCCAATTCGGTTGCTGGATTCAGCGAAATTTTCCACGATGACAGCGTAATCGGACCGCGCCTGACCGAAATACGCAGACTTCTCCGTCCATTACCTATAGATAGATGATATTCGCCCCGACGCTCCAGGAGTCGCGCATCCGCGCGCGCCCGAATGCGTGGGATTTTGCCGCCGTCGCGCCCGACGACGCGCCGGCGTGGACAGAAGGAGTTATCCGCATGGCCATTAGAGATTCAGCAGATCGGTCCGTCTTCACCGTAGCGCGCCACGACGGCCGTTGGGCCGTTGAACACGGCGGTGAGTATTTCGACCACTCCATCGACAAGGAAGAAGCCAAGGCCGCCGCCAACAAGCGCGCTCGCGCCGCGCAGGACGCAGGTCGGCCATGCCAGGTGCGCGTCACCGGCGAACACGGCTTCTTCGCTCCCGCATAACCACCCAACCCCATAAGCCTAGGCGCGGGGGTCCCGTGGTTCGGCTCACTCAGTAGGAGCCTTGAGAATGAACCCCGAGTCGCCCGTTCGCCGTCCCGTCCCCCCGCGTGGCTCGCTCGCCACGAAATTTTGCGGGGAAATCGAAGCTGCGATCCTGGCCGGCGTCAAACGCGACGCGATGACCTTGCGTCTGACGCTCCGCGATGCGTCCAACATCCGGCGCGACGGCGAAATTCCGGTCCAGGATCTCAGCTTCACGGGCGGCGAGATGCGCCTGCTCAAGGTCAAGGTCGTGACCGGCGGCGTTGACGTCAGCAAGCTAGACCTCGGGTGACCAGTCCCTGAGGCGGTCGGCCGATCAAGTCCAGGCGGGCTTGCTCGGCCGACAACGTCGCACCGGGCGTAAGGCGTTCTAGAAAAATTCCGCCAGATTGCGACGGATACGGTCAAGAACCGGCTCGTCGCTCTCTTCGATCACGAAAGTCTGGCCGGTGATGGTCTCGAAGGCCTGGATATAGACGGCGGCCGTCTCGACCAGCATCTCCGCCGGAATCTCCGGTATCGGGTCCTTGTAGGGATCGCAGCGCTCGGCGACCCAGGCCCGCACGAAGTCTTTGTCGAAGCTCTCGGGCCGCTCCCCGGCGGCGAACCGCTGCGGATAGCTCTTGGCGAACCAGTAGCGGCTGGAGTCCGGCGTGTGGATTTCGTCGGCCAGGATGATCTGGCCGTCGGCGTCGGTTCCGAACTCGTACTTGGTGTCGACCAGGATCAGCCCGCGCTCGGCGGCGATCTCCTGGCCGCGCGCGAACAAGGCCAGCGCATAGGTCGAGAGGGTGTCCCACTGTTCGGCGGTCAGCAGACCCTGCGCCACGATCTGATCAGGCGTCAGCGGCTCGTCGTGACCGCCGTCGAAAGCTTTCGACGTCGGCGTAATGATCGGCGTGGGCAGTTTCTGATTATCGGCCAGGCCATCAGGCAGGGTGTGGCCGTACATCTCGCGCTGGCCCTGCTTGTAGAGCGTCAGGATCGAGGTGCCGGTGGTGCCGGCCAGATAGTCGCGCACGACGATCTCAACCGGCAGGATGTCCAGCCGCCGACCGATCACCACGTTGGGATCGGGATAGCTCAGGACGTGGTTGGGGCAGATGTCTGCGGTCTTCTCGAACCAGAACCGCGCGGTCTGGGTCAGGACCTGCCCCTTGAAGGGGATCGCCGCCAGGATGCGGTCAAAGGCGCTGATCCGATCGCTGGCGATAATGATCCGCCGCCCGTCAGGCAGGTCGTAGTTGTCGCGCACCTTGCCGAAATAGGGCTTCGGCAGTTCAGGAATGATCGCGTCGCGCAGAACGCGATGGGCGTGCCGCGTAAGGGCTGTCTTGTCCATGAGTGATCCGCGCCGAAACCAGAAGCAGGTTCTCTAGCCTATTCCGGGGGTCAGGCCACCCCCCGCGCCATCCTCAAGGGCCGCGAAGACAAAGCCACCGGCGCTCCGTATAATCTCCGCAACCCGGAGGAATATCGCATGCGCCGTCTCGCCCTCGCCGCCGCTCTCGCCACCCTGGCCGCCACCCCCGCCTTCGCGGCGCTGAAGGAAGGCGCCAAGGCCCCCGACTTCACCGCCCAGGGCTACCAGGCCGGCAAGCCGATCACGTTCTCGATGGTCGAGGCCCGCAAGAAGGGGCCGGTCGTGCTCTACTTCTTCCCCGCCGCCGAGACCGCCGGCTGCAACCTCGAGGCCCGGCTGTTCGCCGAGGCCACCGACGACTTCAAGAAGCAAGGCGCCACCGTCATCGGCGTGACCTCAGGCAATCTCGACAAGCTGGCCGCGTTCTCGGCCGACACCGAGAAATGCTCGGGCAAGTTCCCCGTCGCGGCCGATCCCAGCGCCAAGATCGCCGCCAGCTATGACGCCACCCTCGCCGTGCGCCCGGGCTGGTCCAGCCGCACGTCCTACGTGATCTCGCCGACCGGCCAGGTGATCCACGCCTATTCCGACATGAAGGCCAACGACCACGTGACCGAGACCATGACCGCCGTGAAGGCCTGGAACGCCAGCCACCCGAAGAAGTAGGCCGCAGCCCCGCCCCTTCCCCGCCTGGCGGAAGGGGCCCGGGCGAGCGAGCCGCCTTGCTCTACAACCCTTTTTCCCGTATTAGCCCGCGTCTTCACGGAAGGCGGTCTCAAGCCGGAACGCGAACGGGCCAGGAAACTCCTGGCCGCCGCGCCTGAGATCCATCGCTTCCCGCGGCCTCCCGCCGCAGGACGCGCCGCCTTCCAAATGGGAAAAGGAAAAAATGGCGCTCTACGAGCACGTTGTTATTTCGCGGCAGGATATTTCGCCGCAACAGGCTGAAGCCCTGAACGACCAGATCAAGGCTCTGATCGAAGAAGGCGGCGGAAACGTCGCCAAGATCGAGTACTGGGGTCTTCGCAACCTCACCTACCGCATCAAGAAGAACCGCAAGGGCCATTACTCCCTTCTCGCGATCGACGCCCCGCCGGCGGCCGTGAAGGAAATGGAACGTCAGCTGGGCCTGAACGAAGACGTTCTGCGCACCCTGACCGTCCGCGTCGAGGAACTCGACCTGGAACTCTCGCCGGTTCTGGCCCGTCGCGATCGTGAACGCGAGCGTGAGCCGCGCCGCGACGACTTCGGCGCCAAAGAAGGTGGTGGCTTTGCTCCGAAGGAAGGTGGCTTCTAATGACTGACGAAACCGCTTCGGCCCCCGCGGCTCCCGCCGCCGGCGGCGCTCGCCGCCCGTTCTTCCGCCGCCGCAAGGTCTGCCCGTTCTCCGGCGCCAACGCGCCGAAGATCGACTACAAGGACGTGAAGCTGCTTCAGCGTTACGTTTCCGAGCGTGGCAAAATCGTTCCTTCGCGCATCACCGCGGTGTCGGCCAAGAAGCAACGCGAACTGGCCAAGGCCATCAAGCGCGCTCGCTTCCTCGCCCTGCTGCCCTACGTCGTGAAGTAGGGAGACTAGGCACATGAAAGTTATTCTGCTCGAACGAGTCGAGGGCCGTGGCGCTCTCGGCGACGTGGTCACGGTAAAGGACGGGTACGCCCGTAACTACCTCCTGCCCCGTCACAAGGCTCTGCGCGCCAACAGCGCCAACCTGAAGATCTTTGAAGGCCAACGCGCCGACATCGAAGCCCGCAACCAGAAGGCCAAGGATGCCGCGGCGAAGTCCGGCGACAACCTGGACGGCACCTCGTACATCCTGATCCGTCAGGCTGGCGAAACCGGCCAGCTCTATGGTTCGGTCTCGGGTCGTGACGTCGCCGACATCGTCAACGGCGCCGGTGGCAAGCTCGACCGCTCCATGGTCGTGCTCGACAAGCCGTTGAAGACCCTGGGCGTCCACCCGGTGAAGGTTCGCCTTCACTCCGAAGTGGTCGTCAGCATCAGCATCAACATCGCCCGCAGCCAGGACGAGGCCGAGCGCCAAGCCCGTGGTGAGAACGTGATCACCTCGCAATACGAGGAAGATCGCCTCGCGGACGAAGAAGCCGCCGCCGACATGGTGGCCGGTGGAGCTGGTTCGCACGAAGTCGACTTCGGCGCTGACCGCTAAGCCTACGTAGTCCTTCACGGACTTCGAGAACGGCGCGGACCTTGCGGTCCGCGCCGTTTTTCGTGCGCGCTGTCGGCCAGGCGCGGTGCTCCCCAGGCCCCAGTTTTTCTACTGTGGCTCATAGACGCCCCCGCGCGCCTTGGCGTTGAGCCCGCTTCACCACCCATCCGGGCATTTTGGCCCAACTGTGGCGCTTATGTCATTCCCATGACGTCCTCAAATTCATAGGTTTCGCGCGGGTCAAAGCCCGCCGTCTCTCATGGCGGAAAATAATTGGGGATTATCAATGAAGTATCGCGTGTTTCTACTCGCCGCAGCGTCCGCGGCGAGTCTTTCCTCTGGAGTCGCTTTTGCTCAGACGACTAATGCTGGCAGCGATGTAGAAGAACTGGTTGTCACCGGCACCCGCACTGAAGGCCGTTCGCGTCTTGAAACCCTGGCGCCCGTCGACGTCATCACCGCCGACGCCCTGCAGCAGCGCGGCAGCACCGAACTGGCCACCGCGCTCGCGGCCAGCGTCCCGTCCATCACCTTCCCGCGCCCGTCCAACACTGACGGCACCGACGCCATCCGCCCGGCCACCTTGCGCGGTCAGGGCCCTGACCAGACCCTGGTGCTGGTGAACGGCACGCGTCGCCACGCGACGGCCCTGGTCAACACCAACGGCTCGGTTGGCCGTGGCTCGGCCGCCGTCGACCTGAACGCCATCCCGTCGGCCGCCATCGACCGCATCGAAGTCCTGCGCGACGGCGCCTCGGCGCAGTACGGCTCCGACGCCATCGCCGGCGTCATCAACCTGCGCCTGCGCGAGGCGGCGACCGGCGGCGGGCTGTCGGTGACCTATGGTTCGAACGTCACCAGCTTCAACGGCTTCTACGGCCGCGACGACAACATCACCGACGGCGCGACGACCACCGTCTCGGCGTGGCAGGGCCTGAGCTTCCTGGGCGACGGCTTCCTGACTCTGTCGGGCGAGTACCGCAACCGCGAGAACACCAACCGCAGCGACATCGACAAGCGCGTCACCCCCAACCGCATCACCTCGCGCTTCGGCGACGCCGACGTCGAGGAGCTGTCGTTCTACGCCAACGCCGGCAAGTCGCTGAACGACACCTGGGACCTCTACGGCTGGTACGGCTATCAGCATCGTGACGCCTCCAGCGCCGCGACCTTCCGCCTGCCGACCGACCTCGACCAGAACATCCCCTCTGTCTATCCGAACGGCTACCTGCCGTTCCTGACCACCGACACCGAGGACAACAGCGCCGGGCTCGGCATCCGTGGCGAGATCGCCGGCTTCACCGCCGACTTCAACGTGGTCTACGGCAAGAACGACATCGATTTCGGCGTCCAGAACACGATCAACCCGTCGTTCGGCGCCGCCTCGCCGACCTCGTTCCAGGCCGGCGGCCTGACCTATGACCAGATCGTCTTCGGCGCGGACTTCAGCCGCGAATTCGAGGTCGGCCTGGCCGGTCCGCTGAACGTCGCCTTCGGCCTCGAAGCGCGTCAGGAAACCTACAAGATCAACCAGGGCCAATACGAATCCTACGCCCGCGGCCCGATCCCCGGCGTGGCTTTCGGCTCGCGCGGCTTCACCGGCTTCACGCCCTCCAATGAAGTCGACGTCGATCGCAACAATGTCGGCGTCTATATCGACCTGGAAGGCAAGGTCACCGAACAACTGACCCTGTCGGGCGCCATTCGCTACGAGGACTATTCGGACTTCGGCGACACCACGACCGGCAAGCTCGCCGCTCGCTACGACTTCACGCCGGAATTCGCCATCCGCGGCGCGGTCTCCACCGGCTTCCGCGCGCCGGCGCTGCAACAGCAGTATTACACCTCGACCTCGATCCTCTACATCGACAACATCCCCTACGAGACCGGCACCTATCCGGCGACCAGCAATGTCGCCATCGCCCTGGGCGCCAAGCCGCTCAAGGCTGAAACCTCGGACAACTACGCCTTGGGCTTCGTCTTCCGTCGTGGCGCCTTCGAACTGACGGTCGACGGGTACAAGATCGACGTGAAGGACCGGATCGTCCTGTCCGAGACGCTGACGGGCAAGCCGACGGAGCCTGCAGGCTCCAACGCTCGGGCGATCTACGACCTGCTGGCGCCCTACGGCTCCACCGCGGCCCGCTTCTTCATCAACGGCGTCGACACCGACACCGTCGGCGTGGACGTGGTCGCGCGCTATCGTATCGTCGACGATCAGGCCGGCACCTTCGACCTGACCGCAGCGGGCAACGTCAACCACATCGAGGTGAAGCGCACCCCGATGACCACGACCCTGCCGACCCCGACCTCGCTCTTCGCCCGCCAGGCCAAGCTGCGGTTCGAGGAAGGCACGCCGAAGCAGAAGCTGACCTTGCAAGGCGACTGGAGCAAGGACGCCTGGGGCGCCACCGTGCGCACCACCTTCTACGGCGACGTCCTCTCGCCGGGCTCGGCCGCCGATGGCAGCTCCGACAACAGCACGGGCGACCGTGGCCTGGTGGATCTCGAGGCCCGCTACACCTTCCCGGTGGGCCTGACCGCCTCGGTCGGCGCCGATAACGTCTTCGACGTCTATCCGCGCCAGATCATCCCGTCGCAGAACACGACCTCGGCTGCGCCGTTCTCGTCGTTCTCGCCGTTCGGGTTCAGCGGCCGCTTCGTCTACGGCCGCCTGGCCTACAACTGGTAGCCTGACAACTACGACCGAAACTGACGCGGCGCGGGGCTACAAGCCCCGCGCCGTTTCTGTTCCGGGATCTGTCCACAGGCCGCGAGACTCCTGTGAGTTCCATCAGATCGGCACAGACCAGACCCCGCCGGGTTAGCTATCTGTGAGTGCATGTCGATCGTGCCCGCCCTAGACCTCCGCCCCGCTCAGAACGACGTCGCGATCCCGCACGCGCCCGCCAATATCGAAGCTGAACAGGCCCTGCTGGGCGCCCTGCTCTATGACAACGCCGCCTTCGAGCGGATCGGCGACTTCCTGCAGGCCCGTCACTTCTACGAGCCCTTCCACCAACGGCTCTGGTCGTCGATCGAGAGCGCAGTCCGCAAGGGCCAGTTGGCCGAGCCCATCCTGCTGGCCGAGCAGTTCAACCGCGATGCGGCCTTCGAGGAATTGGGCGGCATCCGTTATCTGGCGGACCTGGTGGACCGCGCTCCGCCCGCCGCCAACGCGCCGGACTATTCGCGCGCCGTCTACGACCTGGCCCTGCGCCGCGATCTGATCCGGATCGGCGGCGAGATCGCCCAGCAGGCCGCCCAGGGCGACGCCGAGCGCTCGGCCCGCGACCAGATCGAGGCCGCCGAAGCCCAGCTCTTCACCCTGGCCGAGGCCGGCGGCAGCAATCAGGGCTTCGTCACCTTCGCCGAGGCCCTGCACGGCGCGGTCACCTCGGCCGCCGAAGCCCATGCCCGCGACGGCGGCCTGGCCGGTATTTCCACCGGCCTGCTCGACCTCGATCGCAAGATCGGCGGCCTGCACCCCTCCGACTTGCTGATCCTGGCCGCGCGTCCGTCGATGGGTAAGACCTCGCTGGCCTGTAACGTCGCCTTCGACGTCGCCCGCAATTACGCCTGGGAGCCACAGCCGGACGGAACCAAGAAGACCGTCGCCGGCGGCGTCGTGGCCTTCTTCTCGCTGGAAATGTCCGCCGACCAGCTCGCCATGCGTCTGCTGGCCGAAGTGTCGGGCGTCTCCGGCGACCGCCTGCGTAAGGGCGAAATCGACGCCGCGGAGTTCGGCCGTATCCGCGACGCAGCCCTGGAAATCCAGGACGCGCCGCTGTTCATCGACGCCACCGGCGGCATCACCATCGCCAAGCTGACCGCCCGGGCGCGCCGCCTGAAGCGAACCCACGGCCTGGACCTGATCGTCATCGACTACCTGCAACTGGTCACCGGCGGCGAAGGCAAGAGCGACAACCGGGTGCAGGAAGTCTCGATGATCACTCAGTCGATGAAGGCCCTGGCCAAGGAACTGGCGGTTCCCGTCATCGCCCTGTCGCAGCTGTCGCGTCAGGTGGAAAACCGCGAAGACAAGCGCCCGCAGCTGTCCGACCTTCGTGAATCGGGCTCGATCGAACAGGACGCCGACATGGTCATGTTCATCTACCGCGAGAGCTATTATCTGAGCCGCACCGAGCCGCAGCCAAACACCCCGGAACACTTCGCCTGGCAGGAACAGTTGGACAAGGTCGCGGGCACCGCCGACCTCATCATCGCCAAGCAGCGCCACGGCCCCATCGGCACCGTGCGGCTGGCCTTCAACGAAGACATCACCAAGTTTGGAAACCTGGCTCACAGTCAGTTTTACGCGCCCGACGAGTAAGACGTCGCCTGGCGCCGTCGCCTCGGCTATGGGACCGGCAATGTCTCTTCCCACCTCCGCGCGCCTGACCATCGATCTCGACGCGCTCGCCTACAATTTCGCGGTGCTGCGGGCTCAGGCGCCCGGCGCCGACGCCGCGCCGGTGATCAAGGCCGACGGCTACGGCCTGGGCGCCGGACCGCTGGCGCGCCGGCTTTGGGCCGAGGGCGCCCAAGGCTTCTTCGTCGCGCGCCTATCCGAAGGCGAGAAGCTGCGGGCTGTCCTGGGCGCCGATCATCCCGCGATCATCTATGTCCTCGACGGCTTCCTGGCCGGCTCGGGCCCGCGCCTCGCGGCCGCGCGCCTGACGCCGGTGCTCGCCAGCCTGCCGCAGATCGAGGCCGCCACCACCTTCGCCGCCGCCTCCCGTCGCCCGCTCAGCGTCGCCCTGCAGGTCGACACCGGCATGAACCGCCAGGGGCTGACCCTGGCCGAGGCCCAGGCCGTCGCCCAGTCGGGCGACCGGCTTCGCGGGCTGGATCTTCGCCTGATCATGAGCCACCTCGGCTCAGCCACCGATCCGGCCGATCCACGTAATCAGCTTCAGCTGGCGCGGTTCGCCCTGGTCCGAAACCTGTTCCCAGGCGTCCGCACCAGCTTCGCGGCCTCGGCCGGCATCATGCTGGGCCCCGACTATCGCAACGATCTCATCCGGCCCGGCATCAGCCTCTATGGCGGCGGCCCCGAGGAGCGTCCGGACCCGCGCCTGCGCGCCGTGGCCAAGTTCGAGGCGCCGATCCTCTACATCCGCAACGTCGAGCCCGGCGAGATCATCGGCTACGGCTCCAACACTGTGATCGACAAGCCGACCCGCGTCGCCGTGGTCGGAGCCGGCTACGCTGACGGCATCATTCGCGCATCACGAAACGGCGGTTACGGCTGGCTGGCCGGCGAGCGGCGGTCGGTCATCATCGTGACCATGGACCTCATCGCGCTCGATATCGGGGCGGCAGAAGCCCGCATCGGCGACTGGGTGGAACTTCTGGGTCCCAACGTCCTGCTGGACGACATCGCCACAGCCGCGGGCACCGTGGCGCACGAATGTCTCGTGCGCCTCGGCGGCCGGGCCGAGCGGATCTATCTCGGAGAAGTCTAGCCGGCCTTGGCCAGCGCCTCGAGGCGGGCCAGCCCCACCGCTCTGGCGGCGGCCTTCAGTTCATTCATGCTGACCCCGTCGCCCTTGGCGGCGACCATGAACCGGTCGCCGACCAACACGCTAAACTCGCCGCGCTCGGAGCCCTTGTCGTAGGACTCCTGGGTCATCCGGCCGTCGACCTTGCCGATCTTCTCATACCTGCCGTCGCTTTCGCTGGACGACTGCACGTTGAAGGCCCCGGCCATGCCGGCCAGGGCGCCAGCCGCGCCCATGTCGATGATGGTCAGCCGGAAGGTGGCCGGCCCCTTGGCGTAGGCGCCCTCGGCCTGAGATCCGCTCATGCCGGCGACGCCCCCTGAACCGCTCTTCAGTTCGGTCCGCGAATAACCGGCGATGCTTTGCGGCAAATAGGCCTTCAGCACCTCGGGATTGGTGGGCGCGGGTCCCTCGCCGCTCTCGATCTGCTTGGCCGCGGCCTGCATCTGCTTAGAGGCCGCTTCCAGCTTGGCGAGATCGACCGACTTGCCGCCGATATTGACCGTTCCGGCCGTCGACGCGCCCGCCATCAGGCCCGGACCGGAGCCCATCCGCATGATCGGACTGACGATCGCCCCGACGATGAGCCCCAGCACCAGAGCCGCGATGATCACCACGATGGTGTAGGGCATGGCCTTTTCCTCAGGCGCCTTCATCAGCCGCGGCAGGCCCTTGAAAAGCAGGAAGAGGCTGTAGAGGCCGAGCAATCCGAGGATTCCAAGCGGCGGATAGATCTGAAAGATTCCCGCCACCCAGGAAGCGGTGCCGGCATAGGCCGCCACCTTGAACGCCTGCATTCGGTTCTTCTCGCCGCCGAACGTCGGGGCCAGGCCGTCAATGATCAGGGCCAGCAGAAAGACGCCCAGCAGGGTCGCGCCAAAACCGACCACTGCGCCAAGCACCGCGCTGAGGATCGGAGGCCTGAAGCTGATCCCAAAGGCCCCGAAGCCGAACACGATGGCGCCGATCAGTCCTGCCACAGCCGGGATCAACGCCAGCGGGATGACATAGCCCTTGTAGAGGCCGCCTATCGTCGCCGGTTCCGCATCGATGACGTCCCAGGTCGCCGACGGCTTCAACAGAATCGATTTGACCCGTTCGACAAGGCCGGACGCCGCCGATCCTGGTTCTATTGCGCTCATATTATCCAGCCCTTCAAAGCCCAACGCGATACCTGCGTCATGAGAATCTACCCTAAGTGTAGCAGCGAGCAACAACTTCACCGCAACGGACTTGGCCGCCCGGCGCAGCTAGACTGCCGCTTTACCCGAATCAGAGAGCAAGTATGGCCCGCGACGGTGCCGTCTATGTCTGTCAGTCCTGCGGAGCCACGCAGACCAAGTGGGCCGGCCAATGCCCGGCCTGCAACGCCTGGAACTCCCTCTCCGAGGAAGTCCAGACGCGGCCGCCCGGCGCCCTCGTCCCCAGCCGCAGCGCCCGCGGACGCGGGCTCGCCTTCCAGGGCCTGGACGAATCGACGCCGGCCCCGCCTCGCATCTCGACCGGAGTCGACGAGTTCGACCGGGTCTGCGGCGGCGGCGTGGTGCCCGGCTCGGCGCTCCTGCTGGGCGGCGACCCCGGCGTCGGAAAATCGACCTTGCTGCTGCAGGTTGCAGCCAGCGCGGCGCGGCGCGGCGTGCGCTGCGCCTACATCTCCGGCGAGGAGGCCATCGAACAGGTCCGCGGCCGCGCCCAGCGGATGGGCCTGGCCGATGCTCCCGTTCGGCTCGCGACCGAGACCTCGCTACGCGACATCCTCGACAGCCTGAAGCGCGAGAAGTTCGATCTCGTCGTCATCGACTCGATCCAGACCATGTGGAGCGACGCTCATGAGGCCGCGCCTGGTTCGGTGACCCAGGTGCGGGCCGCGACCGGCGAACTGGTTCGCCTGGCCAAGAAGCACGGCGTCGCGGTGATCCTGGTCGGTCACGTCACCAAGGAAGGCACGATCGCCGGCCCCCGGGTGATCGAGCATATGGTCGACGCGGTGCTCTCTTTCGAGGGCGAGCGCGGCTACCCGTTCCGCATCCTGCGCGGGGTCAAGAACCGGTTTGGCGCCACCGACGAGATCGGGGTGTTCGAGATGGGCGACGCCGGCCTCGGCGAAGTGACCAACCCCTCGGCGCTGTTCCTCGACACCTCGGGCGAGCGCGCGGCCGGCGCGGCGGTCTTCGCCGGCATCGAGGGCTCGCGCCCCGTGCTGGTCGAGTTTCAGGCCCTGGTCGCCCCCTCGGCCTACGGCACGCCCCGGCGCGCGGTGGTCGGCTGGGATTCCGGACGGCTGGCCATGGTGCTGGCGGTGCTCGAGTCGCGATGTGGGCTCTCGCTGGGCAATCGTGACGTCTATCTGAACGTCGCCGGCGGCTTGCGGGTCAGCGAACCCGCCGCCGATCTGGCCGCCGCCGCCGCCCTCGCCTCCTCGGCGCTGGATCAAGCCCTCCCGCAGGACTGCGTCGTCTTCGGCGAGATCAGCCTGTCAGGCGACATCCGGCCGGTCAGCCGTATGGAGGGGCGTATGAAGGAAGCCGCCAAGCTCGGCTTCAAGCGCGTATTGGGTCCCAAGGACCTGGACGGCGGCGGCATGAAGATACATGGCGTGACGCGCCTGGCCGACGCCATTGGGCGTATTGGTGAAAACCAATGGGAATGACCGGCTTGCCTTGGTTTGACGTTGTCGTGCTGGCGATCCTGCTGACCTCGGCCGGGTTCGGCTTCGTCAGCGGCGCCACGCGCGAGATGGTGCGCGCCCTGTCTTTCGTGCTCGCCGCCGTGATCGCCATCTACGGACTTCGCTGGGCCGGCCCGATCGGGCGCGATTTGATCGACCCCGACTGGGGCGGGACCGTTCTGGCTGGCCTGGTCGTGTTCGTGGTCGTCTATGCCGCACTCCGGATCACCGGGGGCAGCCTTGCCCGCGGCGTGCAGAGCACCCAAGTGCTCGGCATCCTAGATCGCACGGTCGGATTGGGATTCGGACTTCTACGCGCCTTGGTGGTGCTCGGAGCTTTGTATTTGGCCTTCAACGCCGCGACCCCTCCGGACCGGGTTCCGAAATGGATGACAGGTGCGGCGTTATACCCACTGACCAAGGCCTCGGGTGAAGTCCTAAAAGCCTTCGCGCCCAAGGGTTTGGACATGGCCGATAAATTCGCTCCGTCCCTTGAAAGCGCGGTGCGTGAAGGTTCGGCGACCGATCAACGTGACTCTCGTGACGCCCAAGGCTATGACCCCCGCGAACGACACGGGCTAGACGATCTGGTGGAGAAATCCCGATGACTCAGGATCAAGATCGATGGCGCGAGCCGACCTTCCGGGATCCTGACGACGACACTCCCCGCCTCGAATGCGGCGTGTTCGGCGTCTACGATACGGCCGCCGCTGCGGCGATCACGGCGCTTGGCCTGCACGCCCTTCAGCACCGCGGCCAGGAGGCCTGCGGCATCGCGGTCTTCGACGGCCAGCGATTCCATACCGAACGCCATATGGGCCATGTCGGCGACGCCTTCGCCGGGTCCGACCTGGTGGATCGCCTCCCCGGCTGCTCGGCCATCGGCCACACCCGCTACTCGACGGCGGGCGGCAGCTTCATCCGCAACGTCCAGCCGATGTTCGCCGACCTTGAGGCCGGCGGCGTCGCCCTGGCCCACAACGGCAACCTCACCAACTTCCTCACCCTGCGCGAGCAGCTGGTGGCCGAGGGCGCCATCTTCCAGTCGACCTCCGACTCCGAAGTGATCCTTCACCTGCTCGCCCGCTCGCGAAAGGCCAGGTTCGTCGACCGCTTCATCGACGCCCTGTCCAAGATCGAGGGCGGCTATGCTCTGGTGGCCCTGACCAACAAGAAACTGATCGGCGTGCGCGACCCGCTGGGCATCCGCCCTCTGGTGCTGGGCGACCTCGACGGCAAGGCGGTCCTGGCCTCCGAGACCTGCGCGCTCGACATGATCGGCGCCAAGTTCGTCCGCGACGTCGAGCATGGCGAGATGGTGGTGATCGACCACAAGGGCATCCGTAGCCTCAAGCCCTTCCCAGCCGCCCGCGCCCGCCCCTGCATCTTCGAGTACGTCTACTTCGCCCGACCGGACTCGGTCGTGAACGGCCGCTCGGTCTATGACGTGCGCAAGCGCATGGGCCATCGCCTGGCGCAGGAAAGCCATGTCCCCGTGGACGTCGTCGTGCCCGTGCCCGACTCCGGCGTTCCCGCCGCGCTCGGCTACTCGCAGGAAACCGGCGTGCCCTTCGAAATGGGCATCATCCGCAACCACTATGTCGGCCGGACCTTCATCCAGCCGACCCAGGGCGCCCGCGAACTGGGCGTGCGCATGAAGCTGTCGCCCAACCGCAACGTGTTGGCCGGCAAGCGGGTGATGCTGATCGACGACTCGATCGTCCGCGGCACCAATTCCGTCCGCGTCGTGCGCATGGTCCGCGAGGCCGGCGCCGCCGAGGTGCACCTGCGCTCGGCCTCGCCGCCGATCATGTGGCCCGACTATTACGGCATCGACATGCCCGACCGCGAACACCTGCTGGCGGCCAACAAGTCGGTCGAGGAGATCACCAAGATCCTTGGCGTCGACTCGATGGGCTACCTGTCGGTCGACGGCCTCTACGCCGCCATGCAATGCGAGCCGCGGGACCCCGCCAATCCGCAGTTCACCGACCACTACTTCACCGGTGACTATCCGACCCGCCTGCTGGATCGCGAAATCGCCCAGGGCCGCAACGACGGCGCCGATCGCCAATTGTCGTTCCTGGTCGACGCGTGAGTTCAAGGCCGGCGGTCTGGCTCAAGAAGCTAGGCCTCGATTGGTACATCGCCGCGATTGTCGGGATGGTGGTGCTCGCCTCGATCCTTCCCGCGCGCGGCGAAGCCGCCCACCTGGTCTCCAACCTGACCAAGGTCAGCATCGCGCTGGTCTTCTTTCTGCATGGCGCCAAGCTCAGCCCCGACGCGGTGCTCAAGGGCTTGCTACACTGGCGGCTGCACGGTCTGGTGCTCGCCACCACCTTCATCCTCTGGCCCGTCATGGGACTGGGAACCGCGTCGCTGCCCGGCTGGATCGTCCCCGCCGCGCTGGCGCCGGGCCTGATCTATCTCGCCTGCCTGCCTTCCACGATCCAGTCGGCGATCAGTTTCACCGCCATCGGTCGCGGCAGCGTGCCGGCCGCGGTCTGCGGGGCCTCGGTCTCCAATCTGCTGGGAATGTTCCTGACCCCGCTGCTGGTCGGCATGCTGCTCGGCGCGGAAGGCGGCTCGCTCTCGCTGTCGTCGCTCGAGGCGATCCTGCTGCAACTGCTGGCCCCGTTCATCGCCGGCCAGATCCTGCGCCGTTGGATCGTCGGCTGGATCCAGCAATACGCCAAGCCGCTCGGCCTGACCGATCGTGGCTCGATCCTGCTGGTGGTCTACAACGCCTTCTCCGGCGCGGTCGTCGCCGGCATCTGGAGCCAGGTCTCGGCCTGGGACCTCGCGCGGATCGTAGTGATCTGCCTGGTCCTGCTGGCCCTGTCGCTGGGCTTCATGATCTGGATGGCCCGGACGCGCGGCTTCACGACGGAAGACGAAATCGCCATCGCCTTCGCCGGCTGCAACAAGAGCCTGGCCGCCGGCGTGCCGATGGCCGGCGTGCTGTTCCCCGCCGCGACGGTGGGGTTCGTGCTTCTGCCGGTGATGCTCTATCACCAGTTCCAACTCATGGTCTGCGCCGCCCTGGCGCAGCGATACGCCCAACGCCCGCTTCAAGAGCAAAGTCATGACTGAGATCCTTCCCCTCGACGGCCGCATCGCCCTGGTCACCGGCGCCACCCGCGGCATTGGCCGCGCCAGCGCCCTGGCGCTCGCCGGGGCCGGCGCCCACGTCGTCGCCGTCGGCCGCAGCCAAGGCGCGCTGGAAGAACTGGACGACGAGATCAAGACCGCCACCGGCAAGCCGGCCACCCTCGTGCCGCTGGACCTGACCAAGGGTAACGACATCGACGCCCTGGGCCTGGCGATCCATCAGCGCTTCCAGCGCCTGGACATCCTGGTCCACGCCGCGGCCATCCTCGGCGGCCTGACCCCGGTCTCGCATATCGATCCGAGCATGTGGGACAAGGTGTTCGCCACCAACGTCACCGCCAGCTATCGCCTGATCCGCTCGACCGAGCGCCTGCTGCGTGAATCCACCGCCGGCCGCGGCATCTTCTTCACCAGCGGCCGGGTCGAGCGTCCGAAGGCGTTCTGGGGTCCCTATGGCGCCTCAAAGGCGGCGCTCGAGCACCTGGTCCGCACCTGGGCGGACGAGCTCGAGAACACCGCCATCCGCGCGACTCTGGTCGATCCCGGCACGATGCGGACCCAGATGCGGGCCGAGGCCATGCCGGGCGAGGATCCGATGACCCTGCCCCATCCCTCGGAAATCGGCCCGCTGATCGTCGAGCTGGCTCAGGCGGACCTGGGCCTGCCCAAGGTCAACGTCCGTTTTTCCGATTGGAAAGCGGCCGGGAAGCTCGCTTCGGCTTAACGCCGGGGCGATTGAGCTTCTGCGCGCGGCCCTTCGGCGTGGGGCCCGCGCCCACCTTCAGCTTGCCGGGCGAGAGCAGCTTGCTCCGCGGCTTCACCTTCGGTTTCGGCTTGGCCTTGACCGCCTCGACGGCCTCGGCGACGGGGTCGGCGAGCGGTCCCATGCCCAAGCGCGTCCGGGCGACGCCCTTCGGCTCGACAACCTTCTTGCCCAGCTTGGGCGCGAAGTTGGGAGCACGCGAACGCGGCGCCGGCCCGCCCTTTTCCTCGCCCTCGGCATAGGGGTTCTTCGTCGACTTGACGGTCAGCCGCATCGGCACGCCGGGCATCTCGAAGCTCTCGCGCAGCGAGTTGATCAGGTAACGGCGGTAGTGGTCCGGCAGTTGGTCGGCGCGGCTGGCGAACATCACGAAGGTCGGCGGGCGCGCCTTGGTCTGCGCCATGTACTTCGGCTTCACGCGGCGTCCACCGACGGCGGGCGGCGGGTGACGCTCCAGCGCCATCTTCAGCCAGTCGTTCAGGTCGCGGGTCTTCACCTTGGTCGACCAGTCGTTGTGGACCTTGAACACGGCCGGCATCAGCCTGTCGAGGTGACGTCCGGTCTCGGCCGAAAGCGCGATCACCGGCGAGCCGCGAAGCTGCGGCAACAGCCGACCGGCCTCCTCGGTGATCGCCTTCAGGGTCGCGCCCTGGTCCTCGATCAGGTCCCACTTGGCCAGGCAGAACACCAGCCCGCGTCCCTCGCGTTCGACCAGGTCGGCGATCTGCAGATCCTGGATTTCGAACGGATGGGTGGCGTCCATGACCAGGATCACGATCTCGGCGAAGGTGATCGCCCGGATGGTGTCGCCGGTCGAGAGCTTCTCCAGCTTTTCTTGGACCTTGGCCTTACGGCGCAGACCCGCGGTGTCGACCAGCCGCACGGCGCGGTCGTCCCAGATCCAGTCCACCGGAATGGCGTCGCGGGTGATCCCAGCCTCGGGGCCGGTCAGCAGACGGTCCTCGCCGATCAGCTTGTTGACCAGGGTCGACTTGCCGGCGTTCGGGCGGCCGACGATGGCGATGCGGATGGGTTTCTCGCCCTCCTCTTGCGCCTCGTCGTCGATCTCGGGCCAGACGGCGAGCAGCGCCTGGTAGAGGTCGGCCATGCCCTCGCCGTGTTCGGCGGAGATCGGGATCGGCTCGCCGAGACCGAGCGCGAAGGCCTCGTTGACCCCGACGTTGCTGGCCTTGCTCTCGGCCTTGTTGGCCGCAAGGATCACCGGCTTGTCGTGCCGGCGCAGGATTTCGGCGAACACCTCGTCCATCGGCGTCACGCCGTCGCGGGCGTCGACGACGAACAGCGCGACGTCGGCCTCTTCAATGGCCAAAATCGTTTGCTGACGCATGCGGGATTCGAGGCTGTCGTCAGTGACGTCCTCGAAGCCGGCGGTGTCGATCAGTTCCAGGTCCAGGTCGCCGATTCGACCGGTGCCGAAGCGCCGGTCGCGGGTAACGCCGGGCTGGTCATCGACGATGGCGAGCTTGCGGCCCGCCAGTCGGTTGAACAGCGTCGACTTACCGACATTCGGACGCCCTACAATTGCAAGCCGCATGGGCATGGCGTCACGCTCTATCCGAGTTTAGCGCAGCGCGATGAGTTGAGCCTCATCCGTCACGACATAGATGGTGCCGTTGGCCGCGATCGGGCCAAGCAGCGTCGGCGAACCGAGGTTGACGGTCTTTTCGACCTCCCCGGTTTTCGCATTCAACGCCACCAGCTCACCCGTCTGTCCCGCCACGATCACGCGGTTGGAGGCCAGCAGCGGGCTCGACCAGATCGGCCGGGTGGTGAAGTTCTTCTTGCCCACGCCCATGAAGCCGCCGGCACGCTTTTCACGGCCTTCGCCGAGATCGCGGATCCAGTAGATCTGGCCGCTTTCGCGCGCGACGCAGATCACTTCGCCGGCCTTCGAGACAACGTAGACGACGTCGCCCGCAGGCCAGGGGGTGGTGATGCCGGTGACCGGCAGGTTCCAACGCGCCTGGCCGGTGCGCAGGTCGGTGGCCGCGAAGACCCCCGAATGGCTCACCGCGAACACGTCGCCCTGATAGATGACCGGACGGCCGGCGATGTCGCGGATTTCGGACAGGGCGTTGTTGCGGTTGGCGCGGCTGAGCGCCTCGTTCCACAGGTCGTTGCCGTTGGCCGCACGCAGGGCGACCAGTTCACCCGAACCGAACGAGGCCACGACCGTGTCGCCCGCCACCGCAGGGCTCGACGCGGCCAGGATGCGCGCGGGTTCGGACAGCGCCTGATAGTTCCACCCGGCCGAGCCGGTGGCGGTGTCGAAGGTCAGCAAGGTGTTGTCGACCGCGACCACGAACAGGCGGCCGCCCGAGACGGTGGGCGCGGCGTGCAGCGGCTGTTCGGTGACGGTCTTCCACAGCACCGCGCCGGTGTTGGCGTCGAGCTGGGCCGCAAAGCGGTAGCCGGATGTGACGTAGAGCTTGCCGTCGACGAAGGCCAGCCCCCCGCCAAACGCTTCCTTGTCCCGGCGCGACCCCGGACGCAGGTCGGCCTTCCAGCGCACAGCGCCGGTCTGGCCGTCGATAGCCGAGACCGCGGCCCCGCCATCCATCACGAAGACCTTGCCGTCAGCGGCCACCGGCGGGGCGGTGACATGCGAGCCGCGGTTGGAGCCCTCGCCGAAGCCACGCTTCCAGGCGATGCTCAGCGAACCGCCGGCCTCCGGATGACTGATGGCCAGGTCCGGAGAACCGCCCGCTTGCGACCAACTGGCGTTGACCTCGGGGGTCGGCAGGAAGAAGTCGGCGCCCTTCAGGGCTTCGGCCACCTCCAGCGTCTGGTCGGCCGCGACGATGGCGATGCGTTCGCCCTCGGCCGCCGTTTCCGACGGACCATCGTCACCCTTGTTGAAGGGGTTCATCTTGCTGATCGACGAGCAGCCGCTCACGGCGACACTGGCCGTGAGAAGCAGAGCAAGCAGGCTGTTACGGCGCATATGCGTCATTGGGGTCCGGGGGCTGACTGTTGCTGCGCAGGCGCGGCGGATTGGGGCGCGCCAGGCGCGAGCGCGCCGGGCGGAAGCTGAACGGGCGGCGGCAAGGCCAGGGCGGCCTTCACGGCGGCCGGCACGGCCTTGGCCGAGCCGGAGTCGATCAGGGCCAGGGCGGCCTGGGCGCGAGCTCGCGCGGCTTCGCCGGCGTCGGCCATCAGCGTGATCATGCTGAAGTCGCTGCGGGCGCCGGCGAGATCGCCAGCCATCAGCTTGGAAAAGGCGAGCGCTTCGCGAGCTTCAGCGCGATAGGGACGACCTTCTTTCGTAAGCGGCGTCAGGCGCGCCTCCATATCCTTGTAGGAAGCCGTGTCCAGCAAGGCGAAGGCGGATTTGAGGCGAGCCGAATCGCCGAGAATGTTGTTCGGCGCGGCCTCGGCGGCTTCATCGAACAGTTTCACGGCCTCGGCGGGCTTGTTGTCGGCCAGTTTCAGCCCGCCAAGATGCTGGAGCGACAGGGCCTTGTAGGCCTTGGACGAGCCCTTGCTGACCTCGCTCCACAGCGCGATCGCTTCATCGCGACGCCCCGCGTTAAACGAGTCGATCGCCTGCGCGTACTGATCCGAAGCCTTGGCTGCGGCTTGGGACCGGAAGTGCTGGTAACCCCAGACAGCCAGCGCGATGACCAGGGCGAGGACCAACAGGCCGCCGACCACGGGCAGGATCTTCAGCGCAAGCGCCTTGTAGCGGTCGGTGCGAAGTTGCTCCTCGACCTCTTCAAAGACATCAACCACGTAAGGAAACTCCGCGCGAATGGGCGTTTGGGTTCAGAGCGGCGGAACCTATAGCGGCGGAGCCGTGGCTGCAACGCTCCCGGTCATTCGACAGGGTCGCGCGTCATCACGGTGGCCGCGCCATCGAAGAGCAAGCGCTCAACATATAGAATCCAGCCAGGAGTAGATCGCATATTTCGGAGGCGGCGTCCCCTAGCGTGGTTTGATGATCGCCTCGAACCCGGCCGCGCAATAGTCGAACAATCTCGCCCTCACCGCCTCCAGGTCGTTCGAATGGCAAAGACCGGCGGAGAGCTGGTCGATCCGCCCGGTCTCGGAGAGTGCGAGCATCATCGCGCCGGTCAAGAACTGATAGCCCCAATAGAGGTCGCGCAGATCGGCCTCGGGCATGACCCGCTTCAATGTGGCGATCAGTTGATGGACCACCGGGTCAAAGAACCGGTTCATGGTCTCGCCGCCCCAGGCCGGGGTGTTGTTCACCAGGGCCACCAGCCGGAAGTAATTCCTCCAACCCGCCTCGCCTGTCAGCGAGCGCTCGATCAACGGCCCGATAAAGGCCTCCATGACGCCGCGCGTGGTCATCTGGCCCGGGTGCGCCGCTTCATAGGCGGCCATCGCCTCCAGTCGCTCGGCGTTCAGGATTTCGGCCCGCCGCGCGAAAACCGCGTCGAACAGCCCCCGCTTGGTGCCGAAATAGTAGTGGATCAAGGCGGTGTCGACGCCCGCCTCGGCGGCGACCTGCCGCGTGGTGACACCATAGAATCCGTGCCCGGCGAACAGGAACTCGGCCGCGTCCAGGATCACGGCGCGCAGGTCGAGCCCCTCCCCCTTGCGACGTCGACCGCGGCCAGGCGGCGCAGGCGCGGCGCGGCTCACGCCTCGTCATCCTCTGCGCCCTTGGCCAGGCAGGTGACCGCGACATCGGCGGTCACGTTGGCGACCGTCCGGAAAATGTCCGGGATCGTCTCCACCGCCAGCAGGATCGGCAGCAGGTCGAGCGGCACCCCCATGATCAGGCAGATCGGCCCTGTGGTGGTGAAAAAGGTGATCTGGCCCGGCAAACCGACCGAGGCCAGACTGATCACGGCGGCCACCGCGATCCCGGCGACCAGCGTGGCGGGGTTCAGATGCACGCCGTAGACGTGGGCGCAGTAGATCGCCACGCTCAAATTCGCCGCCGGGCTCGATATGCGGAACAGCGAGACGGCGAGCGGCAGGACCACGCCCCGGATGTGTTCGGGTATCCCCAACTGCTGCGTGCCCTCGATCATGGCCGGCAACGACGCGATGGACGATTGGGTCGAGAACGCCACCGCCTGGGCCGGCGCGACCGCGCGGGCGAATGAAAACAGCGAGACCCCGGCCAGCAGCGCGATGAGATAGGACAACAGAGCGATCGCGATGCACACGCCCGACAACAGCACGATGTAGTGGCCGAGCGCGCCCACAGCTCCGAAGCCGGCCTTGGCCCCCACCATCAGCGCCAGGGCGAACACCCCGACGGGCGCCAGCAGCAGCACCCAGTGGACCAGGACCAGCATCGCCTCGACGATGCCGTCGAAAACCTGCAGCAGAGTGGTCTTCAACTCGGTCTTGATCCGCGTGACCGCCAGGCCGAACAGCAGCGCGAACACCACCATCGGCGCGATATTGGTCTCGGCGGCGGCCTGGATGGGATTGGTGGGAATGAAGGCGCGCAGCCAGGCGGACAAGGCGGGAAATTCAGGGACGACAGCAGCCGAATGGCCCGCCGCATCGCGCAGCCGCGCCACCGCCTCGGCCGGCGCCGGCCACAGCGCCAGCACGCCGGTCACGGCGATGGCCGCGAAGATCGCCGAACCAAGCAGCAGCAGGGCGAACAGGCCAAGGGCGCGCGCGGCCGTCCCTCCTGCCGCCGCCGTCCCGGCCGCCGAGGCGACGCCGACAACCAGCAGCGAAAACACCAATGGCACAATGGTCATGCGCAAGGCGTCGAGCCACATCCCGCCAACCGGATCGGCCACCGCCAAGACCCGAGCCATGACCGGATGCCCGGCCAGGGCCGCGCCCACGCACAGGCCCGCCACAAGGCTGATCACGATCCGCACCGTCGGTTGCGCGCCTACGAAACGGAATGCTGTCGGTAGCTTGGCCATCGGGCGAACCTAGTGCGCCGAACGCCAGAGTCGGAACTGGTTTTCCGTCCCGATTGAAATCGCTGCTCAATGCCGCCCATCCAGCGAGCGGCAGACGGCCCGATGGACCTCTCAATTCGGTTGGCAGTCAGCCATCTTCGTCCTAGCCTTCACCGTCGTCTGGCTTATGCGATGGCGACGGAAGGGATGAGCCCATGATCATCTCGCTGCCTCCGGTGGACGCGGACCTTGAGGCGCTCGGCCGGAGATTGAGAGCGATCCGGGAGGCCCGCGGTCTGCGGCTTGAGCGGCTGGCCGGCGAGACGCGGCTCAGTCACGCTGAACTCTCCATGGCCGAGCACGGCCGGCTGAGACTCAACTCCGCCCAGATCCACGCCTTGACCGCCGCCCTGCACGTCTCGCCCCGCATTCTGTTCGAGCCGGCGATCGACGTCTCGCTGATCCGGCCGCTCTAGCTTAGCGCCGCCCCGCCGAGCGACGCTTCCCGGAAGCGCGGCTCAGCGGGCTCGCGAGGCCTTAGCCGGCCTTGGCGAAATATATCTCGGCCGGGCCTGGGAATTGGCGGGCCCGCACGTCTTCGGCGTAGCCGGCGACCGCCTTGCTGATCTCGCCGCGCAGATCGCCGTAGCGGCGCACGAACTTCGGCGTCCAGTCGAACAGGCCCAGCATGTCGTCGGTCACCAGGATCTGACCGTCGCAACCGGCCGAGGCGCCGATCCCGATGGTCGGCACGCTGACGGCGTCGGTGATCTCGCGGGCCAGGCCCTCGGCCACGCCCTCGACCACCATGGCGAAGGCGCCGGCCTCGGCGGTCGCCTTGGCTTCGGCCAGGATCTGGGCGCGTTCGTCGGCGCCCTTGCCCTTGGCCTTGAAGCCGCCGTCGACCAGCACCGCCTGCGGGCGCAGCCCGACATGGCCCATCACCGGGATGCCGCGCTTGACCAGATATTCGATGGTGGCGACGACGGTCGGGCCGCTCTCGACCTTCACCGCCTGGGCGCCGGTTTCCTTCATGATCCGCGCGGCGTTGGCGTAGGCGACCTCCGGCGAGCCCTCGTAGGAGCCGAACGGCATGTCGACCACGACCATGGCCCGCCGAGCGGTGCGCATCACCGCCTGTCCGTGCATGATCATCATCTCGAGCGTGACGCCGACCGTGTTGGGCAGGCCATGCACGACCATGCCGACGGAATCGCCGACCAGCAGCAGGTCGCAATGCTCGTCGAGAATCTCGGCCACCGGCGCGGTGTAGGCGGTCAGGCAGACGATGGGGACGCCGCCCTTACGCGCGGCGATGTCCGGCGCGGTGACGCGCTTCACAGTTTCCTGACGTTGAGCCGACATGGCTAGAACTCCTCCAGAACACGGGTCACGACAAAGCCGATGGCCAACACGGCCATCCCTCCGGCGATCCATACCACGGATGACCCGGCCGGGAGCGCCGACAGCATCTCCAGGCGCGGCGCCCACTGCGACATTCCCGCCTCGATCAGTCGGGTCGAGCCTTTCGAGGCGGTTTCAACCTGCTCGACGAAGTTGGACATGATCAACTGGCTGGCGCCGACCACCCCGCCGACCAGACCGGCGGCGCCGATGGTCCAGCGGCGCAGCGTCCAGCCGCGGTTCAGCTTCTGCTCGACCAATGCGGCGAAGGCCCCTTCGCCGGCCAGGGCGGGGGGCTCGTTGAAAAGACGTTCGAGACGGCGCTCGAATTCGAGCTCAGCCATTGTCGCGCCTACCTTCCAATGCGGCGTCAGCGGCCGGCGCCAATCGCGCTCTGAGCTTCTCCACACCACGTTTGACATGGGATTTGACCGTTCCAAGCGGCAGATTCAAGGCGTCGGCGGCCTCCGCATGGGAGAGGCCCGCGCCGTAGCACATCGACACGCAGATCCGTTCGGCCGGTCCCAGCGCGCGCAGCGCCTCGTCGAGATCGATGCGGTCTCCGGTGTCGCGCGGCGGGGCGACCTCGGCCTGCTCCTCGGCCTCCATGGCCAGGCTGGCGAGCCGGCGCTCGCGTTGCAACCGACGCAGGTACTGGCGCGCGGAGATCTTCTTCACCCAGGCGACGAAAGCCCCCTGCCCCCGAAACTCCGAAATCCTCTCGAACGCCACCAGGAAGGCGTCCTGCGCCACATCGTCGGCCTCGGCCGAGGGCGCGCCCATCCGGCGCAGCAACCCGCGCACCGCCGAACCATGCCGGCGGACCAGTTCGCCAAAGGCCGCGCGATCGCCCGCCGCCGCCAGAGCAGCTAGCTCCACGTCGTGAAGATTGGCCAGCCTAGTGTTCTGAGAGCCCGACATCAGGGGCTTTCCCCCACGTTCCTGCGGCTAGCGCCGGCTGCGCTGGACGAACGAAAGCACGATCAAGGCCAGGCCGATGAAGCCGGGGAACGCGGCGATGCCAAGCAGCGGATAGAGCGCGTCAGGCTCCTCGAAACTCACCGCCGCGCCGAGGGCGACGAAGGCGACCGCCACGCCCAGCCAGATCACCCCGGTGCGCAGGTCGCGATAGGGCGAAGGCTGGGGCTTCACGTCGCTGGTCAGCGCCGCGATGACCTCGGGCGGCAACTCGGCCCCCTTCTCGATCGAGGCGCGCAGGGTGTCCTGCAGCTTCTGGCGCTCGATGCTCTTGAGATACCGCGGCACGATGACGATCGCGGCGATCATGGCGAAGAACGCCAATGGGACGAGTATTTCCATCTACTTCTCCTTTCTCCAGTGGTTGGACCTGTCAGCCCCGTTCTGAAAGGAAGAGGCGCCGGCTCATGCGTATAGATGCACGGCGTCGCATGAAATGTTCGTCATGATCAGGCGAACGCGGCCTGGTAGGCGTCGGCCTTGAAGCCCACCAGCAGCCGGTCGCCGAGGTCGAGCACCGGCCGCTTGATCATCGAGGGCTGCGCCAGCATCAGGTCGATGGCTTTCTGCGCGTCCAGGCCGGTCTTGTCGGCGTCTGGAAGTTTGCGGAACGTGGTCCCGGCCCGGTTCAGCACGGTTTCCCAGCCGGCCTCGCCGACCCAATGCTCCAGCCGCGCGCGGTCGACGCCCAGCGCCTTGTAGTCATGGAAGTCGTAGGCCACCGCGTGCTCGTCGAGCCAGGTCCGGGCCTTCTTCATCGTGTCGCAGGCCTTGATGCCGTAGAGGGTGATGGTCATGGGTCGAATCCGCTCAGTCAGGGGCCACGCGCCTGACTTAGCGTCAGGCCCGCTGCTTTCCGAGCGATAATGACGCGCCCTACCCCGCCGGCGTCGGCGACGTCAGGGCTTCCAGCGTCGCTTCGACCGTCCGCCGCTCACGCTCCAGGCAGGCCAGGCGCTCATGCAGCCGGCCCACCGCGTAGCTGACGTCCAGGCGCGCCTCGCCCGCATCCGGGCGCAACTGCAGCGCGACGCGGATGTCGTCGATGGCCAGCCCGGCCCGGCGCAGTTCGGCGATGATGCCGAGTTGCGAGACCGTGCGCGGATCATAGCGCCGACGATTGCCCCGATCGCGCCGGGTGACGATCAACCCGACCTCCTCGTAGTAGCGCACCGCGCGCGCGGTCAGGCCGAATTGCGCGGTGACGCCCTTCAAACTGACGTCGCTGGCGTGGGTCCCGGTCCACATCAGGCGAACTCCACCAGCACTTCGTCGGCGGCGACGGAATCGCCTGCCTTGGCGCCCACGGTTTTGACGACGCCGTCGCGCTCGGCGCGGATGATGTTCTGCATCTTCATCGCCTCGACCACGGCGACGGCCTGGCCGGCCTGCACCGCCTGGCCAGGGAGAACATCGAGGGTGACGACCAAGCCCGGCATCGGCGAGAGGATCAGTTTGGAGGTGTCGGCCGCCTGTTTCGGCGGCAGCTTCAGGTGCAGTTCGGCCGAGCGCGGGGTCAGCACCAGCACCTTGCGGGTCGCGGCCCGGTGGCGGATCACGAAGCCCTCAGGCGCGGGCTTGACCGCCACCGTGAAGGGCGTCCCGTCGAGCACGCCGCGGAACAGCGGCTGGCCCGGCAGCCACCGAACCTCCGTCAGACTGAGCGCGCGGCCGTCCTCAAAGGTCACGCTGAAGGCGTCGCCCCCGTTGGCCAGCCGAACCCGGCGATGATCCGGGCCGATGATCACGATCCACTCGTCGCGCACCAGTTGCGGGGCCGAGCGGGCGGTGATCTTGCGATGCATGGCGCAGGCCACCGCCGCCAGCAGATCGGCCTGGAACGACGTCGGCTCGGTCCCCTGGAAGCCGTCAGGGAACTCGTCCTTGATATAGTTGGTCGACAGCGCCCCGGAGCGGAACCGCTCCTGGTCCATCACCGCGGCCAGGAACGGGATGTTGTGGCCCGGCCCCTCGATGTGGAAGTCCTCCAGCGCCCGGCCCATGGCGTCGATCGCCGCCAGCCGGTCCGGCGCCCAGGTCGAGAGCTTGGAGATCATCGGGTCGTAGAACATCGAGATCTCGTCGCCCTCGCGCACCCCGGCGTCGTTGCGCACCGTGGCGCCGCCCACCTCACCCTCGGTGGGCGGCAGGTAGCGCGACAGCCGCCCGATCGAGGGCAGGAAGCCGCGATAGGGATCCTCGGCATAGATCCGGCTTTCGATCGCCCAGCCGTTGATCGACAGATCGTCCTGGCTGAAGGCCAGCCTCTCGCCGTAGGCCGAACGGATCATCTGCTCGACCAGATCGACGCCGGTGATCAGTTCGGTGACCGGATGCTCGACCTGCAGCCGGGTGTTCATCTCCAGGAAGTAGAAGCTCTTGTCCTGGCCGGCCACGAACTCGACGGTGCCGGCGCTGTCGTAGTTCACCGCCTGGGCCAGGGCCACGGCCTGCGCGCCCATCGCGGCGCGGGTGGCGGCGTCCAGCAGCGGGCTCGGGGCCTCTTCGATGACCTTCTGATTGCGGCGCTGAATCGAGCACTCACGCTCGAACAGATGAACCACGTGGCCGTGCTTGTCGCCCAGCACCTGGATCTCGATGTGCCGCGGGCTCTCAATGAATTTCTCGATGAAGATCCGGTCGTCGCCGAAGCTGGCCTTGGCCTCAGCCCGCACCGCCGGGAACCCTTCCTCGACGTCCTGGGGCTTCCAGGCCACCCGGATGCCCTTGCCCCCGCCCCCGGCGCTGGCCTTGATCATCACCGGATAGCCGATCTCGCCGGCGATCTTCAGGGCATGGGCGGTGTCGTCGATCTCGCCGACATGGCCCGGCACCACCGAGACATTGGCCCGGGCCGCGAACTTCTTGCTCTCGATCTTGTCGCCCATCGCCTCGATGGCGAGCGGGTTGGGACCGATGAACACGATCCCCTCCTCGGCCAGCCGCCGCGCGAAGCCGGCGTTCTCGCTCAGGAAGCCGAAGCCGGGGTGCACCGCCTGCGCCCCGGTCTCACGGCAGGCGGCGACGATCTTGTCGGCGACCAGATAGCTCTCGGCCGCCGGCGCCCCGCCGATGAACACCGCCTCGTCGGCCATCTCCACCGCCATCGAGTCGGCGTCGGCCTCCGAATAGACCACCACCGTGGCGATCCCCATCCGGCGACAGGTCTTGATGATCCGCACGGCGATCTCGCCGCGGTTCGCAATCAGAATCTTGGAAAACATTTGAGTGCTCACAGCGGAATATTGTCGTGTTTTTTCCAGGGATTGGAGAGCTGCTTGCCGCGCAGGTTCTTGAGCGCCCTGGAGATCCTGCGCCGCGTGGAGTGGGGCATGATGACGTCGTCGATATAGCCGCGGGAGGCGGCGACGAAGGGGTTGGCGAAGCGGGCCTTGTAGTCGGCCTCGCGCTCGGCGATGGCCTCTTCGCTTTCGTTGCGGAAGATGATCTCGACCGCGCCCTTGGAGCCCATCACCGCGATCTCGGCGGTCGGCCAGGCGTAGTTGACGTCCCCGCGCAGATGCTTGGAGCTCATCACGTCATAGGCCCCGCCATAGGCCTTGCGGGTGATCAGCGTCACCTTCGGCACGGTGGCCTCGGCATAGGCGAACAACAGCTTGGCGCCGTGGCGGATCAACCCGCCCTGTTCCTGCTTGGTGCCCGGCATGAAGCCCGGCACGTCGACGAAGGTGACCAGCGGGATCTCGAAGGCGTCGCAGAACCGCACGAACCGCGCGGCCTTTCTGGACGAGTCGATGTCCAGCACCCCGGCCAGCACCTGCGGCTGGTTGGCGACGATCCCGACGGTGGCCCCGTCGACGCGGCCAAAGCCGCAGATGATGTTCTTGGCGAATTCGGCCGAGATCTCGAAGAAGTCGGCCTCGTCGACGACCTTCAGGATCAACTCCTTCATGTCGTAGGGCTTGTTCGGATTGGCCGGGATCAGGGTGTCGAGCGAGGCTTCCAGCCGCTCGCCCGGGTCATAGCTCTCGCGCACCGGCGCGCCTTCACGGTTGCTCAGCGGCAGGAAGTCGACCAGCCGGCGGATCTGGGTCAGGGCCTCCAGGTCGTTCTCGAACGCCCCGTCGGCGACGCCCGATTTCATCGCATGCACCCGATAGCCGCCGAGTTCCTCGTGGGTGACCTCCTCGTGGGTGACGGTCTTCACCACGTCCGGGCCGGTCACGTACATGTACGAGGTGTCCTTCACCATGAAGATGAAGTCGGTGATCGCCGGGGAATAGACGTCGCCGCCGGCGCACGGCCCCATGATCACGCTGATCTGCGGGATCACCCCGGAGGCCAGGGTGTTCTGCAGGAAGATGTCGGCATAGCCGGCCAGGCCGTCCACCCCTTCTTGAATCCGCGCGCCGCCGGCGTCGAACAGCCCGATGATCGGCGCCCCGACCTTCAGGGCCTGCTCCTGCACCTTGATGATCTTGCGGGCGTGGGCGTTCGACAGGCTGCCGCCGAACACCGTGAAATCCTTGGAGAACACGAACACCAGCCGGCCGTTGATATGGCCCCAGCCGGTCACCACCCCGTCGCCCGGCACCTTCTGGTCGGCCATCCCGAAGTCGGTCGCCCGGTGCTCGACGAACATGTCGAACTCCTCGAACGACCCCTCGTCCAGCAGCAGGTCCAGCCGCTCGCGCGCCGTCAGCTTGCCCTTGCCGTGCTGACTCGCGATCCGACGCTCGCCCCCACCCAGCCGGGCCTGACCCCGACGCTTCTCCAGCTCTTCAAGGATGTGCTTCATGGGCCCTTTGGTGAAACTGTGGCGGTTGAGCGTCGACCAACCCCGACGCGGATCGTGCAGAAATCAGAGATTTGCGATGAGATTCAACCGAGATCGTGCATAAGCTTTACGTCACCTACCGTCAGTTTTGCAAAGTTGCGAAATGCGCCAGAAAGTCTTCGCCGGCCCCCGCGTCCGCGCCCTGCGCGAAGCCCGCGGCTGGAAACTGGAAGCCTGCGCGGCCCGACTGGGCATTTCGGTCAGCTACCTTTCCCAGATCGAGGCCAACCAGCGGCCGGTCAGCTCGCGCGTCCTGATCGCCCTGGTGGAGACCTTCGGGGTCGCCGCCGAGACCCTGGACGCCGACAACGACCAGCGCCTGCTGGCCGATCTGCGCGAAGCGGTGGCCGAGGCCTCGGCCGGCGCCCCGCCGATCCCGCTCTCCGAACTGCGCCAGGTGGCCCAGCAATCGCCGGGCTTCGCCCACCGCTACCTGCAACTGCACCACGCCTATCGCCGCATGGACGAGCGCCTGAAGCTGACGGAAGAAGCCGTCGCCCTCGATGAGGCCGTCGCCGCCAGCGCCCTGCTGCCCTACGAGGAGGTGCGGGACTATTTTCACTACTGCGACAACTATGTGCACGCCCTCGACATGGCCGCCGAGGCCCTGTCGCCCCGGTGCGTCAGCGCGGACGGCCAGAGCCTTGAGCGCGCCTTGGAGACCTATCTCCAGCGCTCCCTAGGCATCACGGTCGAGCGACGCTTCGCCGGCGATCTGCTCCGCCGCCTCGACGAGGCCACCCGCGTCCTGACCCTGAACGCCGCGCAACCGATCGAGAGCCGCTGTTTTCAGATGGCCTACCAGATCGTCGCCGAGGAGCTGGGCGCGATCATCGAAACCGAGCTGGCCGCCGCGGGCCTTCGCAGTCCTGCGGCGGAGGCCATCGGGCGGATCAGCCTGACCAACTACGCAGCCGGCGCCCTGCTGTTGCCCTATGAGGCCTTCCGGGCGCAGGCCATGGCCACCCGCCACGACATCGACCGCCTGGCCCTGCAGTTCCAGACCAGTTTCGAACAGACCTGCCACCGGCTCAGCACCCTGCAGAGGCCAGGGTCGCGCGGCGTGCCGTTCTATTTCCTGCGGGTGGACCGGGCCGGCAACATCACCAAGCGCCACAGCGCCACCCGCTTCCAGTTCGCCCGGTTCGGCGGCACCTGCCCGCTGTGGAACATTCATGAAGCCTTGGACGGCGCGGGTCAGACGCTGATCCAACTCGCGGAAATGCCCGATGGCGAACGCTATCTGTGCCTGGCCTGGGGCATCGAGAAACGGTCGGGCTCGCATTTGGAGCCGGGACGCCGCTACGCGCTCGGCCTCGGTTGCGACGTGCAGCACGCCGCCGCCCTGGTCTATGCCGACGGCCTGGATCTGAAGGCGAAGGCCACGCCCATCGGCGTCAGTTGCCGGATCTGCGAGCGTGACGCCTGTCGGCAACGGGCCTTCCCCCCCATAGATCGCGCCCTCACCGTGCCGGGCGCGGAACGTTCCATCGTCCCGTTCAACCTGAGGCCGCTGAAGACTCCCGCCTGAATTGTTGACTTCCCGTCGAGGCCGCGACCAACATGCGTAGGTAGAGCCCTGGCGCAGCTCCCGTATTGCGAGCCGCGCGGAGGGAAGTTCATATGTTGTGGTCTCGAGGGTGGCGCATGGCGGCGGGGCGAACCACCGACTGGGACCCTAGCCCTGGGCTTCCGCCCGACGCCCGCACGCGCGCCGCTTTGAACTCCTACGCGCCTCACGCCGCGACGCTCGCCTCCAACGGGAGCGCGCGTTGAGTAATATCGCCATCATGGCTGTGATCATCGCGGTCACGGTCGTCCTGTTCGTGTGGAACAAGATCCCCGTCGTCCTTATCGCCATGGGCACCGCCCTGGCGCTCTATGCGACAGGCCTCTTATCGCTGGAGGAATCGCTCGGCGGTCTCGGCGACCCCGCCGTCATCTTCATCGCCACCCTGTTCGTGGTCAGCGCCGGGCTCGAGGCCACCGGCCTGACGACCTGGGCCGGCCAGATGCTGATCGCCAAGGCCGGCGAGGAAAGTCGCACGCGGCTGCTGGTCCTCACCTCGCTGCTGGTGTCGTTCCTGGCGGCTCTGATCAGCGTGAACGGCGCCGTGGCGGCGCTGTTGCCGGTGGTGGTGGTCATGGCCATGCGCCTCAAGCGCCCCCCCTCGCAACTGCTGATGCCGCTGGTCTTTTCAGCCCACGCCGGCTCCCTGCTCGCCCTGACCGGCTCGCCCGTCAACGTGCTGGTATCCAACGCCGCCAGCGACGCCGGACTTGGCCGCTTCGGATTCTTCGAATTCGCGCTCGTGGGCGTGCCCCTCCTGCTGGGCACGATCGCCATCATCGTGCTGTTCGGCGAAAAGCTGCTGCCCCACACCGTCAGCCGCAAGATCCCGGCCGATCTCAGCAGCCACGCTCAAACCCTCGTCGAACAATACGGCCTCAGCAGCGACGCCTTTCAGATGCGCGTGCGGGACAGCTCCCCCTTCGCCGGCGCGCCGCTCGCATCGGTCGACCTCAGCAGCTTCCCCGACCTGCAACTCATCGCGATCAAGCAGGACGACGGCAGCCCCGCGCGCGGCCCCAACATCAACGCCGGTGACTTCTTCATCCTGCGCGGCACGCCCGACGCCGCGGTCGCCTTCGCGGCCCAGAACCACCTTGCCTTCCGCGAACAGAACGCCGCGGCCGAGTTGCAGGACACCCTGTTCAACCGCAACTCCGGCCTCGCCGAGGTCATCATCCCGCCTCGCTCGGGCATGATCGGCACGTCGGTGTTTCCGGGCATGATCACCGAGAGCGGCGACCTGATCGTGCTGGCCGTCCAACGCCGCGGCGCCGACCTCGTCCCCAGCGAAACCATCCTCGAGGCTGGCGACACCTTGCTGCTGCAGGGCACCTGGAAAGCCTTGGACCTCAACCTCGACGACCCCGACGTCTTGATGGTCAATTCGCCCGAAGCCATTCGTCGGCAAGCCGTGCCGCTGAGCGCCGGCGCCAAGCAGACGGTCGTCATCCTGCTGGCGATGGTCATCATGTTGGCCACCGGGATCGTGCCGCCGGTCGTCGCCGGGCTCCTGGCCGCCGGCGCCATGATCCTGACCGGGGTCCTGACGGTGGAACAGTCGTTCCGGTCGATCAACTGGACGACCGTCATCCTGGTCGGCGCGATGATGCCGCTCTCGACCGCCATGTACGAGACAGGCGCCGCCGCCCTGCTCGCCGACGGGCTTGTCAGCATGGTCGGAGACTCCGCGCCGGTCTTCCTGCTGGCGGGCCTCTTCATCCTGACGGCGGTGCTTGGTCAGTTGATCAGCAATACCGCCACCGCCCTGATCGTCATTCCGATCGCGCTGGCCGCCGCCCAAGGCATGGGCATCTCGCCGCGCCCCGTCCTGATGAGCGTCGGCGTCGCCGCGGCCGCGGCGTTCCTGACCCCGATCGCCACGCCGACCAACCTCATGGTCATGGCGCCCGGCGGCTACAAGTTCAGCGACTATTGGAAGCTCGGTCTGCCGCTGCTGATCTGGTTCTTCATCATCGCCACTTTCTACGTCCCGCTGATCTGGAGGTTCTGACCAGAACCTCCCCGGATAGGTCGTCGCGCGCCCTACGTTTCGACAAGTATTAGTTTTACATTTCAAGTTACCAGGCGTTCAAATCGCAGACACGTCAACGGTTCTCGCTAACCGATACAGGTTGTCGGCCGAGCATGAATTCTGAAGGATTAGACTCGTGAACCAACCTGCTGCCGCGCCAAGGTCGACGACTCAGCGCTTTCTCGACACCATTGAGAAGGTTGGGAACAGGGTTCCTCACCCCGCCGTCATCTTCCTGATCCTGATCGCGATCGTCATCGCCTTGTCGCACATCCTGTACTTGATGGGCGCGAACGTGAACTATCAGGTCATCAACCCGGAAACGCACCAGGTTGAGAACGCGGCGGCGACGGCCAAGAGCCTGCTGACCGCGGACGGCATCCGCTTCATGTTCACCGGCGTCGTCCAGAACTTCATGAACTTCAACGCGGTCGGCGTCATCATTGTCGCCATGGTCGGCGTCGGGGTCGCGGAATCGGCCGGCCTGATCAAGGCCTTGATCCGCCAGCTGGTCATCGTCGCCCCGCGCAAGGCCCTCACCTACATCCTGGTCTTCGTCGGCATCCTGTCGAGCATCGCGGCCGACGCCGGCTACCTGGTCCTCATCCCCCTCGCCGCAGCAGCCTTCATGAGCGTCGGCAGGCACCCGCTCGCCGGCCTCGCGGCCGCCTTCGCCGCCGTCGCCGGCGCATTCGGCGTGAACATCCTGATCGTGCCGCTCGACGGCATCCTGACCGAGATCACCAACGACGCCATTCACCTGATGAACCCGGCCATCTCGATCGGCCTGGCCGCCAACATCTGGTTCTCCATCGCCTCGGTCGTTCTGCTGACCGTCGTCGTCGCCGTCGTCACCGAGAAGGTGGTCGAGCCCCGGCTTGGTCCTTGGGGCGAGGTCGATGAAGAGGTGGCGAGCGCCACGCTCGCGCCGGAAGAAAAGCGCGGTCTCAAGTTCGCGACCTTCGCCCTGATCGCCGTGGGTATCTTCCTGGCCCTGCTCACCGTGCCGTCCGGCGCGCCGCTGCGTGATCCGGTCACCGACGCCCTGGTCGGCAACTCGCCGTTCATGAACAGCCTGATCGTCGTCATCGCCCTGGTCTTCATGGCCATGGGGATCGGCTATGGCTACGGCGCCAAGACGATGACCGGCATCAACGACGTCATCGACGCCATGACCCAGGCCATCGCCAGCCTGGCGAGTCTGATCTTCCTGCTGCTGATCATCAGCCAGTTCCTGGCCTATTTCGAGTACACCAACATGGCCACCCTGGCCGCGGTGTCCCTCGCCGACCTCCTCACCCAGGCCGACGTCGACGCGCTCTGGCTGCTGATCGGCTTCGTGGTGGTGGTGATGATCCTCGACCTGATCATCACCGGCGCGATCCCGAAGTGGGCGATCTTCGCGCCGATCTTCGTGCCGCTGCTGATGAAGCTGAACATGTCGCCGGAGGCCGTGCTCGCCGCCTACCGGGTCGGTGATTCGCCGATGAACGCCGTGACGCCGCTCAACGCCTATTTCGCGATGATCGTCGTGTTCGCCCAACGCTACCAGAAGGAGGCCGGGGTCGGCACGATCATCGCTCTGATGCTGCCCTATGTCGTGGCCATCGCCTTGACCTGGACCCTCCTGCTCGCAGGCTGGCACCTCGTGGGCCTGCCCTGGGGCGTCAACTGATCTGAACTCGCGCTCAAGCGCCTGAACCAAAATTCCACCGGAGAAGCCGATGAACATCACCTTGGTGAGCGGATCGCCCGAAACGATCCAGACCGGCACGCTGGTCATCGGCGTCTTCGCCGACGGCGCCCTGCCTCCTGTCGCCAAACTGCTTGATGGCGCCCTGGAGGGCCGCCTCTCATCCCTCGTCAAACTCGGCGAGGTCGGCCAGGAGGCCGGCGCGACCCTGGTCCTTCACAGGCCGCCCGGCATCGCCGCCGAACGGCTGTTGATCGTGAGCCTGGGCAAGAACCAGGCCCTGACCGAGAAGGCGTTCCGAGACGCCCTGGCCGGCGCGGCGAAAGCCCTGGCCGCCAGCGTCGCTGCCCAAGCCTGCGTCGTACTCTCCGACCTCGCCCCCGCGGGCCGCTCAGCGGAATGGCGGCTGCGCCATGCCGGCCGCATCCTCGCCGACGGCGCCTACCGCTTCGACGCGCCGGGCAAGCGCCGCGAGGCGCCCAAGCCGCCAGGAGCTGGCGAGATCAGCCTGCTCATCGATGCGGCGGCCACCGACGATCTCAAGGCCGCCGTCCGCGAAGGCGCCGCCATCGCCGAGGGCATGGCGCTCGCCAAGGATCTGGGGAACCTGCCGCCCAACGTCTGCAATCCGGGCTACCTCGCCGAGACCGGCCAGGCGCTGGGCAAGGAGTTCGGCTTCGAGGTCGATATCCTCGAACGCGCCGATCTTGAAAAGCTCGGCATGTGGTCGCTGCTGGCGGTGGGCCGCGCGTCCTACTCGCCGTGCAAGCTGGTCGTGATGCACTATCGCGGCGGCCCGGCGGGCGCCAAGCCGGTCGTTCTGGTCGGCAAGGGCGTCACCTTCGACACCGGCGGCGTCTCGCTAAAGCCCGCCGCCCTGCTCGATGAGATGAAGTACGACATGAGCGGCGCCGGGAGCGTGTTCGGCACGCTCAAGACCATCGCTCGCCTCGGCCTCCCCATCAACGTCACCGGCATCGTGCCGGCCGTAGAGAACATGCCAGGCGGCAACGCCGCCCGCCCGGGCGACGTGGTCACCTCGATGTCGGGCCAAACGATCGAGATCCTCAACACCGACGCCGAGGGCCGCCTGATCCTCTGCGACGCCCTGACCTATGCCGAGCGTTTCGACCCGGCCTGTGTCGTGGATATCGCGACCCTGACCGGCGCCTGCGTCGTCGCCCTGGGCGCCCACGCCAGCGGACTATTCGCCAACGACGAACCGCTGGCGGCCGAACTGCTGAAGAGCGGCGACGATTCCGGCGACCGCGCCTGGCAGCTTCCGCTCTGGGACGACTACCAAGTGCAACTAAAGAGCAATTTCGCCGATATGAGCAATCTCGGCGGCCCAGCCGCCGGGTCGGTCACCGCCGCCTGCTTCCTGGCGCGCTTCACCAAGACGTACAAATGGGCCCACCTGGATGTCGCCGGCACCGCCTCGGTCGGCGGCGACGCCAAGGGTTCGACCGGCCGGCCGGTCCCGCTGCTTTCAGAATTCCTGCTGGCCCGCGCGCGCGCCTGATAGAATGAGGAAGTACCTTGAGGTGGCGTCTCATCCACCTCTTTCTCGCCTGCGCTACGCCGCGCAGGCGAGAAAGAGATACGCGCTATCTGGCTCTTTGCGACGTTCCGCCCTATCGCCGCCACCTTAAGCTCTATGGTCCCTTTCGGTCCGCGACGTGGGCGGTGTTTAAGTGAATGGCATGAACGACTTCATTGATCTGACCGGGGTCTCCGGCGCTACCTACCGTTTTCGCCGCCGAGCCGTGGCCGGCGACCACCTCCCGATCGCTGGCAATTTCGCTTTGGTCGTCATCGAAGACGGAAAGGTAACCGTTAGTACGCTTGGGAAATCCAACGACCTCTCACGCCTGATCGCCCCGACTGAACCGCCGGAAGCCCAGGTCTACACCCGCCTGAATGTCGCGCGCGCAATCCGCACGGCCGAACACGATGACCTGGCCGCCGCCTATCCGTCGGCGCAGGTCATCGAGCACTAAACCGCCGCCGCTCGACCACCAGGTGATTCGCAAACCGGCCGTGGCGGCGTGAGCCGCGCCGGTTGCGCTGAGTTCGGCGTCATAATCTGCAAAAGGCTCAACAGCCTGCCTGGCGCGGCCCGATTGACCCTGGGGGCGCTGGGATCGCCGGGCTTAGCGGCCAACGTCCAAGCCTGGTGTAACGGCCGCGTCCCTGTTCGCTCAGCACGAGCACGAACTCCCGGGCCAGCCAGCGGATCGGATCCTTCAGCGGCGTCGAGGGAACCGGAGGAGCCCGGTAGGAAAGCGTGAGGTGCGGCGCGTACCTCCGCTTCGCTCGCAGGTAGATCCTGCGCTCCGCCGCAGCGCACTGCAGAGCGTGCTGCAATTGAAGCATCCGCGCAGCCGTGTCGTCTCCGCAGCAAAGCACCAGGCTGCTTCCGAAACTGCACGTCCTCGTGAGCACGATCTCGAATGAGGCCGCCGCCACCGCCCTGCCGATCTCCTGAGCTTCGGCGATCAGCGCATCTCGTGAGCCCGTGTCGAGACGCACGCCTAGCAACGAAAGATGAAACCGGGCGGCCGGATGCAGGCGCGCGGGGGTCAGTCGCTCAGCCAGCGCGGTCAGGCGCGCGCCGTCAACGGCGCCAGGCATGATCCCGAAAAACAAGACCTCCCGGCTCTCCGAGGGAGGCCAGGGAATATCGAGGCGAAGCTGCTCGGCCATAATCTCACCCCGGCCCACCTCCACGACATGAACAAAACTAGAACATATTTGTTCCATAAGGAAGGCGGCGCCGGTCACATCGCCCGCCCCGCCCGCTCACTGAAGATCGACAATCTCACGCGCCTAGCGTCTAACTGAACCTGCCTGCCCCCTCACAAGAGCGAGCGAACGCCATGATCCAGCCTGCGCCCATCGCGCCGCGCCACTACCCGACCGCCGGGGCGAAGTGCGCCGATCTGGTGGTCCACATCGTCGGCCTGACCCTCGCCCTGGTCGGCGGCGTCGTGCTGCTGGTCCTCGCCGTGAAGGATCATTCGCTCAGCAAGGCGGTGGCGGTCGGCATCTACGCCGTGGGCCTGCTGGCGATGCTTGGCTTCTCGACCGCCTACAACTTCGCCAAGCCGCAGTATCGGCCGGTTCTGCGACGCCTGGACCACGCCGGCATCTTCCTGATGATCGCCGGCTCCTACACGCCGTTCACGACCCAGACGCTCACCGGCGCCTGGGCCTGGGGCATGACGATAGCCGTATGGTCGGTCGCGTTGTTCGGCGCGTTGGGCAAGGTGTTCCTCCCGGTCGTCGACCGCCGCCTCTGGGTGGCCGCCTATCTGGCGCTGGGCTGGATCATCGTCCTGGCCATCAAGCCGCTGATCGATGGCGCGAGCCCCGTCACCCTGACCCTGCTGGTGCTGGGCGGCGTGCTCTATTCCACCGGCGTCGCCTTCTATGTGAACAAGAAGCTGCGGTTTTCCCGGGCGATCTGGCACGGGCATGTCGTCGCCGGGGCCGGAGCGCACTGGGCGGCCGTCCTGCTCGGCGTGGTCCTGGCGACCCACTAGGGCCGCCACATCGTCCCATCAGTAGGACGCAGCGTGCCACCCGCCGGTCTACAGCGCCTCGGATCGAAGGCTTATTAATACTGCAACAGTTGATCGGGCTCCCCTCGGTCCATGATCGTGAGTTGCAGAATGAAAAAGGTCCTTGGAATCTACAGCAATCCCAATTCCCATTGGGTCGGCGACGGTTTTCCCGTCCGCTCGCTGTTCTCCTATAATTCGCTGGGCGGCCATGTGAGCCCGTTCTTGCTGCTGGACTATGCCGGTCCTCATCAGTTCGAACCCGCCACCCGTCCTCGCGGCGTCGGTCAGCACCCGCATCGAGGCTTTGAGACCGTGACCATCGTCTATGACGGCGAAGTCGCCCACCGCGACTCCACCGGTCAAGGCGGCGTGATCGGGCCAGGCGACGTCCAGTGGATGACCGCGGCCGGCGGAATCCTTCACGAAGAGTTCCACTCGCCCGGGTTCACCCGCACGGGTGGTCCGTTCAAGATGATCCAGCTTTGGGTGAACTTGCCTGCCAAGGACAAGATGAGCCCCCCCGGCTACCAATCGATCGTGAGCGACGACATCCCGTCGGTCGATCTGCCGGACTCGGCGGGACGGGTGCGGGTCATCGCCGGCGACTTCGAAGGCCGCAAAGGGCCGGCGCGCACGTTCACACCGATCAATGTGTGGGACATACGCCTGAACCGCGACGCCTCGGTCACGCTCGACCTGCCAGAGGGCCATACGACCATGCTCGTCGTGCTCTCCGGCCGGATCGTGATCAACGGTCAGCAAGACGCTCAGGAAGCCGAGATGGTCATGCTCGACCGTCAAGGCGTCTCGGCGACCATCGACGCCAGCAGCGACGCCGTCGTCCTGGTGCTGACCGGCGAGCCGATCGATGAGCCGGTGGTCGGCCACGGCCCGTTCGTCATGAACAGCGAAGCCGAGATCCATCAAGCGATCGAGGACTTCAACACCGGTCGCTTCGGCGCGATCGCCCACGCCTAAGGCGACGGCCCCGGTCCCCATGCGGACCGGGGCCGATGGTCGTTGCGCCCAACTGGGCGGCCGGCCCCATCTCAGCCGCACATGTGAAGGAACGGCCAGCGAACCTCTCAGGCGCGAGCGGCTTCATGGCCATTCTCGCCTGTCCCACGTCCAGCGAAGCAGCTAGCCTTGGGCTTGGCGTCGTCGTGCTAACCGGAGCTTCGTTGTCGCATGTCTGAGTCTGTCGATCGCTTCCTTCGCCACCGCCCGCGGATTTCGACCCATGCGCCGCTCGGCCGAGTGTTCAGCGTCACTCAGCAGAGCTGGAACCTGACCGATGATCCGAAGAAGACCCCGCCGATGGTCCAGATGATCGCGACCGGCCGCAGCGCAGCCGAAGCGGCGGACCTGGCCAGGGCCTCGGCCGTGACCTTCAGCCGCCACGGCTTTCACAAACCTTCCGGGGCCTGGTGGGCGTCGGAAGGCGGCCGCTTTTATCGCTTCATGATCGGCAATCGGAGCCGGACCTCGGCCACCCTGGTTGCGGGAATCGGACTGGCCGGCGTCGTCGCCGGGGCCGCGGGATTGGCGTTCGCCCAGCAACGCACAAAAGACCGCAAGCCCTACTAGCCGGAGCGCCGACAACAGACACACGGGATCGTGTTCGCCCGCAATGTGACATGCACAATTATATCGTATTACGATATTATTTAGTTCCATGACGGAGAACGGAGATGAAGTTCGTAACTGATTTCATGACCTGGCTGACCCACGACGGCGCACCGTGGCGAGCCTATCCACAAACCGAACTCGCGCCTGCGCTGCACCATCGCTCCATCGTAGCGGCCCGCCCGGCCTCGACGTCGCGCGCAACCTGGACGACGCCTGATCCCAAGCCGCCCCTGGCCGAAGTGATTGATGGTCTCGACCACTGCGACCCCAGGATCCATCCCCGCGAGTGGCTGGTCGTCGCCAGCCGCATGACCGGCGTCCCGATCTACCGCAAGGACGGTCAGCCCATCGGCAAGATCAGCGACCTGTCGATCGACAAGCGCTCGGGCCGTATCGTCTATGCGCTGGTCACCCTTGGCGCGGGCCGCAGATCGACCGACCGCATTCACCCCCTGCCCTGGTCGCTGCTGACCTACGATCTCGACAAGGATGGCTATGTGGCGGCCTTTGACCTGTCGTCGCTCCAGGAAGCTCCGAGCCTGACACGCGAAGAATTGCAGTGGTTCGGCGCGGGAGACGACGCGTGGCGCGAAAAGCTCGCCACCTATTACAGCCCCCACATGCTGATGCCCTACGTCTGAGGGCGGCGGGACCGTTCTTCCGCCACACCCCGGCATGACGCGCGTCTCGCAGGTCGCTAAGTAGTCTCGAATCGCCGATCGCGCTTCGACGGCCATCAACCGGGGACGAGCATAGATGCCAAAGGCCAGGGATCGGCGAACGATCGCCGCCGCGAACGGGATCGGTAGCGACACCGCCTTTGGCGCCGTCACGCCGCCGCTCCACCTCTCGACGACCTATCTGTTTGAGGGGTTCGAGCGCGAGGGCCGCTACGCCTATAGCCGGACGGCCAATCCGACCCGCGACCAGTTGGTGGACACCCTCGCCAAGCTGGAAGGCGGCGCCGGCGCGGTGGTGACCTCCAGCGGCATGGCGGCGGTGGATCTGGTGTTGTCCCAGGTCGAGCCTGGCCGCCTCGTGGTGGCCCCGCACGACTGCTATGGCGGCACCTACCGGCTGCTGGCCGCGCGGGCCGACCGCCGCCAGTTCGAGATCGCGTTCGTCGACCAATCCGATCCCGCCGCCATAGCCGCGGCGCTTGGACGGAGCCCCGCCCTTCTGCTGATCGAGACGCCCAGCAATCCGCTGATGCGGGTGGTCGATGTCCGCGCCCTGTCGGCGGCGGCCAAGGCGGCCGGCGCCAAGGTGGCGGTCGACAACACCTTCCTGTCCCCCGCCCTGCAGCAGCCCATCGGCCTGGGCGCCGACTACGTGATCCACTCCACGACCAAATACCTCAACGGTCACTCCGACGTGGTCGGCGGCGCGGTGATCGCGGCCGATCCGGCTGACGTCGAGGCCCTGGCCGCCTGGGCCAACATGACCGGCGTCACCGGCGCGCCGTTCGACGCCTATATGATCCTGCGCGGGGTCCGCACCCTATTCCCGCGGATCGAAGGCCAACAGCAGAACGCCGCTGCGGTCGCGGCCTTCCTCGACGCCCATCCCGCCGTTCGCGTGGTGCACTATCCGGGCCTGGCCAGCCATCCCGGGCACAAGATCGCCAGCGCCCAGCAATCGGGTTTCGGCGCGATGTTGAGCTTCGACCTGGACGGCGGCGTCAAGGCGGTCCGCGCATTCGTCGAGGCGGTGCAGGTCTTCAGCCTAGCCGAGTCCCTGGGCGGCGTCGAAAGCCTGGTGGCCCATCCCGCCACCATGACCCACGCCGCCATGAGCCCGCAGGCCCGCGCCATCGCCGGCATCGGCGACGGCTTGCTGCGGCTGTCGATCGGGCTCGAGAGCGAGGCCGACCTGCTGGCCGATCTGGACCAAGCCCTGGAAGCCCTGGCATGAGCTTCAAGCCTCTGTTCTCCCGTGCCCTGGCCGCGGCTCCGGACCGGCTGCACTTCGCCGCGCACAGCCACCACCTCTGGCCCGACGCGACGCGGCTGGCCCAACTTGCCGCCTGGGATGACGCCGCGCAACTGGCCGACCTGAAGTGGGACAAGGTCATGGGAGACGTCCTCCCAGAAGCTCAACGGCATGTGGCCGGGGAGCTTGGCCTGCCCTCCTCCGAAACCATCGTCTTCGCCTCGAACACCCACGATCATCTGATCAAGCTGGTCTCGGCCATGGGCAAGCCGCACATCCGGGTGTTGGCGACGGACTCCGAGTTCCACTCGTTCCGCCGCCAGACCGAGCGGTGGGCCGAGAGCGGCCGCATCACCCTGGAACTGGTCCCGCAGCATCCCCTCGAGACCCTGACCGAGCGATTCCTCGCGCGGGCCGCCGAGGGCGCGCACGATCTGATCTTCGTCAGCCAGGTCTTCTTCAACACCGGGCGCATCTTCGGCGGGGTCGAGGCTCTGGCCGCCTTGAGCGCCCCAGCCGGCCCCTGGGTCGTCATCGACGGCTACCATGCCTTCTGCGCGATCGACGTAGATCTGGGTCCTGTCGCCGATCGGCTGTTCTATCTCGGCGGCGGATACAAATACGCCATGGCCGGCGAAGGCGCGGCGTTCCTCCATGCCCCGGCAGGCTTTGGCCCTCGCCCCGAAGTCACCGGGTGGTACGCCGAGATCGCCCAGTTGGAGGAAGCTGCGGGCGGCGTGCGGTACGCGCCGACCGCCCAACGCTTCGCAGGCGCCACCTTTGATCCAAGCGGTCTCTACCGCCTGAACGCGGCCTTCGCCGTCCTGCGCGAAGCTGGCCAGACCACCACGAGCATTTCAGCCCATGTGCGGCGCCTGCAGCAGGAACTGCTCGAACGGATGGCTGGCGGCGAGGTTGGCGAGCTCTCTGAGGCGCAACTCCTGAACCCGCTGGATGATGCCCCCCACGCTCGCTTCCTCGCCCTACGCGACCCGCGCGCCGGCTTGTGGAAGCAGGCGCTCGCCGAACGCGGCGTGCTGGTCGATGTCCGCGACGACGTCCTGCGGATCGGGCTCGCACTCTATCACGACGCCGATGACGTCGACCGCTTCGTCAGGACCTGCGGAGCGGTTCTCTAAGCGCTCAATCGGCCCCGCTATTGAACTAAACCGGCGCCGGCCCCACATGGCTGGGGTGACGTGTGAACCCAACGGATCGCATAGCCGCCTGATCAACGGCTCCGCCCCGTTGCCCACGTCCAAGCCAGAACGAAACGCAGCGGTGTAGGAGCCGCCCTGTCCCACCTCGGGATGCGGCTCGTTCTGGTCGTACCCAGGTGCGATCTTTCCCCCCACGCTGGCGCTATCCCCAGATAATTGCAGGCGAAAGCACCGGTAACTCAACCTGGGGGCATGGACTCCTGGCCTTCAGCCCGCGAACCTGCAAAGCCGATTCCCTAGGAGCTGAAGATGAACACATCCGACCTCGCCGATCGCCTCGCGGCAACCGACGACAAGATTACCAAGGCCCAAGCCAAGCAATTGGTCGACGCCGTGCTCGAAGCCTTGCGCTCCGCGCTGGTCGCTGGCGACGAAGTGAACCTGCCGGGCTTTGGCAAGTTCAAGGTCCAGGACAAGGCGGCCCGCACCGGCCGCAATCCCGCGACCGGCGAGGCCATCCAGATCGCCGCCAGCAAGAAGGTCGGGTTCTCGGCCGCCAAGGCCCTCAAGGATGCTGTCGCCAGCTAGCGCGACCTTCCGAACATCGGCGTGAGCGCCTGGCTCACGCCGATGGCGTATCGACGTCTAGTCGAAGCGTAGATTGGTAGCCGACATCTTCCCGCTACGGCGGTCTTGCTCCAGATCGTAGGCTATCTGTTGCCCCTCGTTCAGGCCGCGAAGGCCGGCGCGCTCGACCGCCGAGATATGGACAAAGATGTCCGGTCCGCCGCCATCGGCCTGAATGAACCCAAAGCCCTTGGCCGGATTGAACCACTTTACGACGCCGGAGCCAGCTCCAGCGGCCTCACGGGCCGCGCCGCCGCCTGACCGTGCGCCCGCGCCGCGCGGGGCCGATTGGCCGCCAGCCGCAGCGTACCCCGTAACCTGCAGATCTATCGCCGAGGCCTTGCCCGATCGGCGATCCTGTTCGATCTCGAAGCTGACCTCGTCGCCTTCATGCAGCTCATCGAGGCCGCTGTTATGGACCGCCGAAATATGGACGAAGATGTCGGCCCGTCCATCATCGGGGGCGATGAATCCAAACCCCTTGGCTGCGTTGAAGAACTTGACTGTTCCGCGCGACATCGAAAATCCTCACCACGTTTCGAGACCACCGATCTAAACGCCGCGTCGGCCGCTGGCTAGTCGCTGGAGGCCACGTCGTGGCCTCAGAAGTGACTGAGATAGCCGCCGTCCACGGCGATGACCTGGCCCGTCACATAGGACGCGGCCGGCGAGGCCAGGAAAACGACCGCCCCTGCGATCTCCGCCGGCCGGCCCCAACGGCCGAGCGACGTCCGCTTCGCCAGATAGGCGCCGACGCCTGGATCGGCCGACATCGCGGCGTTGGCCTCGGTGGCGAAGTAGCCAGGAGCGACCGCGTTGACCGTGATGTTCCGGGGTCCGAGTTCGGCGGCCAGGGCCCGTGTCAGGGCGTCCAGCCCCCCCTTGGCGGCGGTGTAGGCCGCGTCGCCGGACCGGGCGATCGGTCCTGCGATGGAGGTGATGTTGATGATCCGCCCCCCGCCCGGCATGCGTTCGACCACCCGCCGCGTGAGGTCGAGGGGAACGATCAGATCGATCTCAAGCAGCCGGCGCACCGCGTCGCGGTCCAGGGCCTCAAGCGGGCGGCGGTCACGGACGCTGGCGTTGTGGACCAGTATGTCGATGCGGCCGTGTCGCGCCGTCAGGCCCGCGAGCGCCTCGTCGACCGCGGCTTCATCACCAAGGTCGGCGACGCACAGATCGGCTTTCAGCGATGGATCTTGCGCCGCGATGGCCGTCACCGCCGCCTGCAGCCGCGCGGGATCGCGGCCGTGGAGGACGACGAGGGCGCCGGCCTTGGCCAGGCCCGTCGCGATCTCAAAGCCGAGGCCGCCGGCCGCGCCGGTGACCAGGGCGACCTTGCCACGCAGGTCGAAGGGACTGTTCATCCCTCCCCCATGCCACAAACCGCCAGCCTCAACGAGGCCGAGCGGGACCTAGAAGCCCGGCGGAAACTATTCCCACTCGATGGTGCCGGGGGGCTTGGAGGTCACGTCGTAGACCACCCGGTTCACGCCGCGGACTTCATTGATGATACGGGTCGCGCAGCGGCCCAGGACCTCCCACGGGAATTCGAAGAAGTCGGCGGTCATACCGTCGGTGGAGGTGACAGCGCGCAGGGCCAGTACGTCCTCGTAGGTGCGCGCATCGCCCATCACCCCGACCGTCTTCACCGGCAGCAGCACGGCGAAGGCCTGCCAGATCGAGTCGTAAAGGCCAGCCTTGCGGATCTCGTCCAGATAGATGGCGTCCGCCTGTTGCAGAACGGCGACCTTTTCGCGGGTGATCTCGCCCGGGATGCGGATGGCCAGGCCAGGGCCTGGGAACGGATGGCGGCCGACAAAGGCCGGCGGCAGACCGAGTTCAACGCCGAGCACGCGCACCTCGTCCTTGAACAGCTCACGGAGCGGCTCGACCAGCTTCAGCTTCATATAGTCCGGCAGGCCGCCGACATTGTGGTGGCTCTTGATCACCGCCGAGGGGCCGCCGCGCGCCGAAACGCTCTCGATCACGTCGGGATAGAGCGTGCCCTGGGCCAGGAAGTTGGCGCCGTCGATCTTGGCGGCTTCCTTGTCGAAGACGTCGATGAACAGCCGGCCGATGGTCTTGCGCTTGGTTTCCGGGTCCGAGACCCCGGCCAGCTCGCCGAGGAACAGGTCGGCGGCGTCCACATGGACCAGCGGGATGTTGTAATGATCGCGGAACATGGTGACGACCTGGGTCGCCTCGTCCTTGCGCAGCAGGCCGGTGTCGACGAACACGCAGGTCAGCTGGTCGCCGATCGCCTCATGGATCAGCACGGCGGCCACGGACGAGTCGACGCCGCCGGACAGGCCGCAGATCACCTTGCCCTCGCCCACCTGGTCGCGGATCTTCTGAACCATCTCGCCGCGGAAGGCGGCCATGGTCCAGTCGCCCTTCAAGCCGGCGATCTTGTGGGTGAAGTTGCGCAGCATCAGCGCGCCGCGCGGCGTATGCGCCACTTCAGGGTGGAACTGGATGCCGTAGAAGCGGCGGCCCTCGTCGGCGATCACCGCGAAGGGCGAGCCCTCTGAAGACGCCACGACGTGGAAGCCCTGCGGGATGGCGGTGATCTTGTCGCCATGGCTCATCCACACGGTTTCCTTGGCGCCGACCGCGCCCAGGCCTTCGAGCAGCGGGCTCTCGCGCTCGATCAGGATCTCCGCCCGGCCGAACTCGCGGGTGTGGCCGCCCTCGATCGCGCCGCCCAACTCGGCGCACATGGTCATCTCGCCATAGCAGATGCCCAGCACCGGAACGCCCAGCTCGAAGACCTTCTTGGTGACCGCCGGACTCTCGTCCTCGTGGACGCTGGCCGGGCCGCCGGACAGGATCACCGCCTTGGGCCCGAAGGCCTCCAGCATCGCCTCGACCTTGTCGAAGGGATGGACCTCGCAATAGACGCCGCTCTCGCGCAGGCGGCGGGCGATCAGCTGGGTGACCTGGCTGCCGAAATCGACGATCAGGACGCGTTCGTGGGCCTGTTGGCGGGCTTGTTCAGTCATTGCGGGGTCCATTTGGCGCGCTCAAGCACGGCGACGAAGAAACCGTCAGTGGCCGAGCTGCGGGGCGAGAGACGAAGATATCCCTCCGTCGTCAGATGACGAAGGAGGTCGGGATTGTTGGTGGCGGGCGTCACGCGGAAGTCCATCCAGCGCTCGAGGAAGGCGGCGACGCGGTCCTCGTCCTCCTCCGGCAACACCGAGCAGGTGACGTAGACGATCCGGCCGCCCGGCTTCACGTACTGAACGCCAAGATCGAGCACTGCGTCCTGGTCGGCCATGCGCTGGGCCAGGACGGCGGGTTTCAGACGCCACTTGGTGTCGGGATGGCGACGCCAGGCGCCGGTTCCCGAGCAAGGCGCATCGATGAACACCACGTCGATCTTGTTCGCCAAATCCTTCAACGGATTGGGATAGATCGGCGAGCGAACCTGGAGATTACGCACGCCGGCCCGTTCGGCGCGACGGACGGTGTCGGACAGGCGACGCGCCTCGCTGTCATAGGCGTAGATCTGGCCCTTATTGGCCATGGCGGCGGCGAGCGCGAGCGTCTTGCCCCCGCCCCCGGCGCAGAGATCGAGCACCTGGGTGCCACGGATCTCGCCAGCCGCCTCAGCAGCGATCTGTGAGGCGAGATCCTGGACCTCGAACCAGCCTTTGGAGAAGGTCGGCACCGTTTCCAGCGATGCGCCGCGCTGGCTGGGATCAGGCGCGGCCATCCGCAAGGCGTTGGGCAGGACGCCGGTCGGCTCGGCGTTGAGCGGGCCGAGGGCCTTCAGGGCATGCTCGACATCGGTCTTCAAGGTGTTGACCCGCAGATCGACCGGCGCGCGTTCGGACAGCATCGCGCCCTCCAGGGCGGCGTCGTCGCCGAAAGCCCGGACCAGCGACGGCTCCAGCCAGTCGGGATAGTCGCCGCGCACGGCGGCCGGCGCGTCGGTCAGGTCACGCGGCCGCACAAGGGCGGCCCGTTCGGCGTCGGTCAGGACGCCCGGACCGTGCGGCTCGTCGCCGGCGGCTTCGGCCACCCGTTCGAGCGACCAGTCCCAGAACACGTGCAGGGCGCAGAGCGTCGCCGCGCGCGGGCTGTCGTCGCCCATCCGCCAGCCGAGCGAACGGCGGCGGCGCAGAACATCGAGCACCAGCCCCGAAACCCAGGCGCGGTCCTTGGATCCAGCAAACCGGGAAGCATCACCCCACGCCTTGAGCGCCAGCTTCACGGGCCGGTGGCGCGTCTCAACGTCGGTGAGGATCTCGATGGCTGCGGAGAGGCGTCCGCCGTCACGCAAGGGCTCTACTCACATTCATAGGAAAATGGCGGCGATGACCGCCAGGAGGCCGCCGAAACCCGCGAACCAGATCAGGCTGCGCAGATAGGGGACGTTGAGTACGTAGGCGATCGGATGGAGCGCGCGCGAAACGACGTAGAGCCCCGAGCCCCACAGCGTCAGCGGACCGAGCCTGGCGGCGAGATACGCCGTCACCACGGCCGCCGCGAACAGCGGGAAGGTCTCCATGAAGTTCGCGAACGACCGGTTCAGCCTTGCGGCGGCGCCGGTGACAGGCCGCGCTTCGTCCCGCGGGCCGGCCGCCCATTGCAGACTCTGCTGACGCCGAGAGGCGGCCGCCGCCCAGAGCATTTGGACGACGCCGATGATGACGGCGGCGGCCAGCAGCTTCAGCTCGACGGCCGTGGTCATCAGACCGGGCTCGTATAGTTCGGCGCTTCGCGGGTCATCATCACGTCATGGACGTGGCTCTCGCGGAGCCCCGCGCCGGTGATGCGGATGAACCGCGCCCTGCTGCGGAAGGTCGCCAGATCGGCCCCGCCCACATAGCCCATGGCCGCCCGCAGGCCGCCAACCATTTGATGCAGGATCGGGGTGATCGGCCCCTTGTAGGCGACCTGACCCTCGATCCCCTCGGGCACCAGTTTCAGGGCCGAGACCTCCTTCTGGAAGTAGCGATCAGCCGAACCGCTGGCCATCGCCCCCAGCGAACCCATGCCGCGATAGGCCTTGTAGGAGCGACCTTGGTACAGGAACACCTCGCCCGGGGCTTCATCGGTGCCGGCGAAGGCCGACCCCATCATCGCCACCTGGGCCCCCATGGCGAGCGCCTTGGCCAGGTCTCCGGAATACTTGATCCCGCCGTCGGCGATGATCGGAACGTCGGTGCCCGCCGCGGCGCGAACCGCGTCGGCGATGGCGGTCAGTTGGGGAACGCCCACGCCCGCCACGATGCGGGTGGTGCAGATCGAGCCGGGACCGATCCCGACCTTCACCGCATCGGCGCCGGCGTCGATCAGGGCGCGTGCGCCGTCATAGGTCGCGACATTGCCGGCGACGATCTGAACGCGGTTGGTTTCGCGCTTCAGACGCTCGACGGCCTTGGAGACGTCGGCGTTGTGGCCGTGGGCGGTGTCGATCACCACCACGTCCACGCCGGCCTCGACCAGGGCCATGGAGCGCTCGTAACCATTGTCGCCAACAGTCGAGGCCGCACCGACCAGCAGACGCCCATGGGCGTCCTTGGCGGCGGTCGGATAGGCCTGGGCCTTCTCCATGTCCTTGACGGTGATCAGGCCGACCGCCTGATAGTCGTCGTCGACGACGATGATGCGTTCGATCTTGTGCTTGCGCAGCAGATCACGGGCCTCGGCCTGGGTGCAGCCTTCGCGGACAACGATCAGGTTGTCCTTGGTCATCAGTTCCTTGGCCGGGATATCGTCACGGCCTTCAAAGCGCATGTCGCGGTTAGTCAGGATGCCGACCAGCTTGCCCGAGCCGCGCTCGACCACCGGGAACCCGGAGATCTTGCGACGCTCCTTGATCTCCCGGACCTCGCGCAGCGGAGTGTCGGGATGGATGGTCAGCGGATTGATGACCATGCCGCTCTCGTACCGCTTCACTTCGCGGACCTGATCGGCCTGCTCGTCAACCGTGAGGTTGCGATGCAGCACGCCCAGACCGCCGGCCTGAGCCATGGCGATGGCGAGACGGCTCTCGGTGACCGTGTCCATAGCGGAGGACACGAGAGGGATATTGAGACTAATTTCGCGTGTGAACTTGGTGGTCGTGTCCACCTGGGTTGGCATCACATCCGATGCGCCCGGTTCCAGCAAAACGTCGTCGAAGGTAAGACCTTCGCGAATGTCCATGAAAGGCTCCATTTTGCGAGCCGCGTATAAGCCCTCTGGGGCGCCTCGGGCAAGGGCAGGTTCCAGTGTAATCATGCCGCAGCTTCCTCTTTTTGGGGTTGGAGCCGTCTTTCGAGGCCAAAAGTCATGGAAAACATCACCAGGCGGAGCCCCGCGGACAGGGCGAGCGCCATGCGTGGCGACTCGGCCAGGGCGAATCCGTAGAGCGCCGGCCCGCCGCTCTGGACGAGCTGGGCCGGGCGCCGCCAGACCCCGGCAGGGCCAAGCCAAAGACGAAGGTCGGGCTGAGCACCAGCGTGACCGCTGTCCGTGGTGCGCGTGGTTGGGTGAGCTTTCCCGCCATTCCGAGCTTGTGCGCCGTTTGCGAAATTGAGGAAACCGACATATTGGTTCTGAGATGTTCGAAAATCTCACATCAATACCGCTGCCCTCGCTGAACGCCCTGCGCGCGTTCGAGGCCATGGCGCGCACCGGACGGGCGACGCTGGCGGCCGAGGAGCTGAACGTGACGCACAGCGCCGTCAGTCGTCAGGTCAAGGCGCTGGAGGAAACTCTCGGCGTGCGGCTCTTCACCGGCCCCAAGCACCGCCTGGAACTCACCCAGGCAGGACGTGATCTGTTGCCGGCCCTGACCGGGGCCTTCGATCAGATCGCCGCGGCGGTGCGTCAGACGCGCGGCGGCGGCGAGGACCTGCACATCGCGGTCAACGCCAGCGTCTCGGTGAAATGGTTGATCCCGCGGCTCAGCGGCTTTGCGAGCGCCTACCCGGGTGTCCGCCTGCATCTGGCGGAGCTGCCCTCGCACGCCATGTCCTATCGTGGCGCGCACGCCGTGGTTCGGATGGTTGCGACCAGCCGCCTGGCAGATCCCGACGCGACCAGCTTCATCCAAAGCCACCTCGGCCTGGTGATGGCCCCGGCCCTGGCCGAGCGCTTCGCCGACAATCCGTTGAAGGCGCCCAGGCTGTCGGCCCAGACCCATCAGCAGGGCTGGGCGATCTGGGCGGCGTTGGTCGGCATGGAGCTTCCGCCCGCGCCCGAACAGCCCTTCGCCCATCTGCACTTCGCGATCGACGCCGCCATCGCCGGCCTGGGCGTCGCGGTCATGCCCTGGCCGTTGGTGGCGGACTATGTGCGCAGCGGCCGGCTGGTCGCCCCATTCGGCTTCCGCAAGGCCGAGAGCGCCTTCGCTCTGCTGGCGGCGCCGGGCGCGTCGAGCCGGGCGCTGGATCAGTTCCGAAAGTGGTTGGTGGCGGAGGGCGCCAAGACGCCCGCTGCTCCCGGCTACCGGCCCTTGAAACCGGTCGCCACGAGGTAGACCTCGGAGCTATCGGCGCGGCTGGCCTTGGGCTTGATGTGGCGCACGTCGTCGAATTTGCGGTTCAGTTCGCCGATAATCTCGTGGGTCTCGCCGCCCTGAAAGGCCTTCGACAGGAAAGCGCCGCCCGGGCGCAGCACGCTGACCGCGAAGTCGGCCGCGGTTTCGATCAGGGTCATGATCCGCAGGTGATCGGTGCGACGGTGCCCCACCGTATTCGGCGCCATGTCGGACAGCACCACATCCGGCGGTCCGCCCAGCAGTTCGATCAGCATCGGGCCGCACGCGGGATCGGTGAAGTCCATCTCCAGGATGTGCGCGGGCGGCAGCGGGTCGACCGGCAACAGGTCGACGCCGACGATATTGGTCACCCCCCGTTCGATCGCCACCTGCGTCCAGCCGCCAGGGGCCAGGCCGAGGTCGATGACCCGAACGCCCGGCCTCAACAGCTTCAGCTTGTCGTCGAGTTCGGTCAGCTTATAGGCCGCGCGGCTGCGGTAGCCGTGCGCGCGGGCCTTGGCCGCGAATGGATCGTTGATCTGACGCGACAGCCAGGCCTGGGACGACGGCGTCCGGTCCTTCGCGGTCTTGAGGCGCTTAGGCGCAACCCTGCCCTCTTCGGATCCGCCCGAGGGCGGCTTGACCATGCGTTTGCGGGGCGGCTCTGTCATTCAGGGGCGTTTACAGCGGATGCGCCGCCCGATCTACGGCCGCGACGCCGCCGACGCCGCTTGCGCTTGGTTCCCGCGCCCGACATCAGCGTCATCAGCATGCCCTCGCGCAGACCCCGGTCGGCGACCCGCACCCGCGAACAGGGCCAGAGTTCCTGCACCGCCTGGAGGATCGCCGCGCCGGCCAACACCAGGTCGGCCCGCTCCGACCCGATGCACGGTTGATCGGCGCGCTCCTGGGCGTTGAGCCTGAGCAAAGTTTGGGCCGCCGTGTCGCACTCGCCCCGCGTCATCCAGATCCCATCGACCTGGCTGCGGTCATAGCGCCGCAAGCCAAGGTGCATGCCCGCCAGGCTGGTGATCGCCCCCGAGGTTCCAACCATGTGCGCCCGGTCGGCGTCGAAGATCGGTCGCAGAGCATCGGCGTGGCGAAACTCGCGGATCTCGTCCTTGACCGCCTCGACCATGGCCCGGAACCAGGTTTCGGTGGCCACCGGCCCCTCGGGGAACCGCTCGGCCAGGGTGACGACGCCGATCGGAATGGAGAGCCACGCCTTGATCGGCAGGCGGCCGGCGGCGAACTTCGACAGCTCCGCCTCCAGCCCCCCAGTGGTCAGATCAACCCAGGACAGTTCGGTCGACCCGCCGCCGACATCGACCACCAGGGCCGCCTCGGCCTTACGGTCCAGCAGGTTCAGGCAACCCGCCACGGAGAGCTGAGCCTCCTCACGCGGGGTGATGATCTGTAGTTGGAGACCAGTCTCAGCGGCGACGCGGGCGACGAACTCGGCGCCGTTCTCAGCCCCCCGGCAGGCCTGGGTCGCGATCGCCTTCAGCTTCACCACCTTGCGGCGGCGAACCTTCTCGGCGCTGACCCGCAAGGCCGCGAGCGCACGTTCCATGGCCGCGTCGGACAGCCGACCAGTCTGCGAAAGCCCCTCGCCCAGCCGAACGATGCGCGAATAAGCCTCGACGACTCGGAAGCCGCGCCCCGACGGAGTGGCGATCAACAGCCGGCAATTGTTCGTACCGAGATCGAGTGCGCCGTAGCAGGGCGACTCAGCCGCGTCGGCGGCCTTCTGCTTTTTGGCTCCGGGAGCCGTCTCGAGATCAAGCGTCATCGTCACCGGCTTGGTGGCCGGAACGCTTGTAAATCAAGGATCTGGAGCGCGTTCGTCAAGAACACGCTCAACAGCGTCGCAGTCATTGACCGCCATCCGTCCCTATGAAGCGCCGACACGACACCTCGTTTCAGGAGAGACTGTAGCAAGCTGGCTCGCCTCTCGGAAGGCACGCCCTTGCACATGCGAAGATGAGCGGTACGTTCACCTCCCAGTTAGGCGCCAAGGTCTAGAATCGTTTCTATGGACGCTCGTATAGAAAAACGTGGAAGCGACACGGTCACGCCGCCGGCGGTTCTCGCCGAGCCGCGCTTGGCGAAGTACGCCATCGGCCAAGTCGTGAGACACCGTCACTACCCCTTCAGGGGCGTGATCTTTGACGTGGATCCCACCTTCTCGAACACCGAGCAGTGGTGGCTCTCCATTCCGGAAGAAATCAGGCCGCGCAAGGACCAGCCGTTCTACCACCTGCTGGCCGAGAACGACGAGAACGCCTACGTCGCCTATGTCTCCGAGCAAAACCTTGTGCCGGACGACAGCGGTGAACCCGTGGGCCATCCGCAGGCCTCGCTGATCTTCGAATCCTTCAACGAGGGGCAGTACACGTTGCGCCCGCGGATCAGCCACTAGGGCGGTCCGCACGGGCGTTTCAATCACGACCCGATAGACGCAAGCTTTCACCGTGTCCTCGCCAATTAGGCGCACAGTTCGCACGGAACTTTCGCGAATTCGCGCTCATCCTATCGTCATGAGCGCAGATAACATCATCGCTGGCCCGCCGCCCGGCGCGCGGCCCGACTGGACCATTGACCAGAACTGGACGGCCTACTCCCCGGCCGAACATGGCGTGTGGACGACGCTGTACGAGCGCCAGGCTGGACTGCTGCGGGGACGCGCCTGCGACGCCTTCCTGAAGGGCCTCGATGCCCTCGATCTGCACCGCGGCGGCATTCCCGATTTCTCGCGCATCAACGACGAACTGACGCGGCTGACCGGCTGGAGCGTGGTGGCGGTCCCCGGCCTCGTGCCCGACGAGGTGTTCTTCGAACATCTGGCCAATCGTCGCTTCCCAGCCGGCCAGTTCATCCGCAAGGCCGGGGAACTGGACTACCTGCAGGAGCCCGACATCTTCCACGACGTCTTCGGCCACGTGCCGATGCTGACCGATCCCACCTTCGCCGACTACATGCAGGCCTATGGCCAGGGCGGCATGCGGGCCCTGGGTCGCGGCCAGTTGCACAATCTGGCGCGGCTCTATTGGTACACCGTCGAATTTGGCCTGATCGAAACCTCCGAGGGCCTGCGGATCTACGGCGCCGGCATCGTCTCCAGCCGCGCGGAGTCGATCTTCGCCCTGGATGATCCCTCGCCCAACCGGCTGGGCTTCGATCTAGAGCGGGTGATGCGCACCCCCTATAGGATCGACGACTTCCAACAGGTCTATTTCGTGATCCCGTCGCTGAAGTCGCTGTTGAAGGCCACGTTGCAGGACTTCGCGCCGATTTATGAGCGCCTGAGCCAGGCCCCCGATATCCTCATCGACGAGATGGCGCCGGGCGACAGAGTGTTCACCTGCGGCACCCAGACCTACGCCTTGGCCGGCGGACGATTGGCCCCGACCTAGCCGCCGGCCCTTTCCGGGGCCGTCAGCGGCTTTTCGCACCCGAAGAGTCCGGCGCTCGCGACCAGTCCCGGCAAAGCCTTGCGCATGTCCGCCTCAGTAGTCCCTGCGCCAGCGGATGGCGAGCTTGCCGTCGCCCTGGCTGGCGACCTGGGAGATGACGGAGAGGTTGCGGCCAAACCGCCACTCGACCTGCGCCGACGGCCCATCACGACCGCCGCCGGTGATTTCCAGATAAACGTTCTCAGTCAGATACTTGCCGCCGGAAACTGTGACGCCGGACTCGTCGCCGCCTGCCAGCGCCAACCGGTCAAGCCCGGCGAAGCTTCGCAGGTTTCCGATCACGTCGAACCCGCCGCCGCCCGCCATCGACGATAGGGCCGAGGCCAGTTGCGCCGCTTCAAGCGGGGACAACTGAGAGGCCGAGCGGCCGAACAGCACCTGCGACAGCACCTCGTCCTGCGGCAGCACCGGCGTGGAGCTGAGGGTTATCTCCGGCCGCGCCGCCGTGCCCTGGATCCGCACGACCGCCGTCAACGATGGGTCCTCGCGAACCGCCGTCAGGTCCAGACGGATGGTCTGCGGCGTGCTGCCGAGATGGACCACGCTCCGTTCATCGAACTCGAAGCGCCGCCCCGCGAAATCATACTCGCCGCGCACCACGCGCGCCGACCCGGTCAGGTTCGGCCGAGCTGTCGTGCCGGTCACATGGGCGTCCAGGGACAGTTCGACGTCGAGCCCCCTGCCCCGCACATAGATCCGCCGCGGGGCCCGCAGCCGCACATCGAGCGCCACCGCCAAGCCCCGGCTGGCGACCGGTTGCAACGACTGCGACAAGTCCTTGGGACGGTTGATCTCCACCACGTCGATGGTGACCACGCCGGCCGGCGTGGACATGTTCGGCGAGACGTCGGCGCGATCGATGATCAGATCCCCGCCCAGCCGCACCTGGCCGTTGGCGGCGCGGTCCAGTGTGGCCTGGCCAGAGGCCGAGGCCGTGGCCATGTCGTTGTCGATCAGACGGAAGTTCTTGAGGTCCAAGCGGAAGGTCGAGGCCCCTTCACGAAGCAGGCTGACCCGGCCGACGCCGGACAGTGCTCCGCCATGACCGTCGGCGGCGCTGGCCTGGGTGATGTCGATCGCGTTGTTGGCCATAGCCGCGCGTAGAACCACCTCGGTCAGCACCAATCCGGTCGCCCCGTCCACGAACCGCCCGCCGTCCACCTGCGCCGTACCGGTCGCCCTCGGGTCGTTGAGCGTGCCTCCCAAGGTTCCCTTGAGCTGCACGTGTCCAGCGAGTTCGCGCTCGCCGCTGGCCAGCAGTTCCCACAGCGGCTTGACCTCTCCATCGGCGAAGAAGTCCCCGCGGATCGGGCGGTTGCGCACGATGGCGATCCGGAACGGGTCGGCGCTCGCCTCAGCAGGCAGGACCAGGTTGGCGTTGGCCCGAAGGCCCTGCTCGTTGGTCACCGCCGCGTCCAGCGTAATGCTGTCGCCGGCTAGCCGCGCCTTGACCGACCCATCCATCCCCAGCTCCCGAGGCGATCCGCGCCCCCGGGCGTCGTCGAGTTCGGCGCTAAGCATCCCCTCCAAGGCCTTGCCACGCCCGGTCAGGGTCAGGGTTGCGTCAGCCCGGCCGGTCAGGTCCGGATTGATGATGCCTAGCCCCAGTCGCTCGACTTGGGCGCGAATGCTCGTGACATCCTTGGCCAGCCGCGCGTCGACATCGATACGTCCGCCGTCAGCAGCCCCCAGCCGCAGTTTGGCGCTGCGCTCGGCGGCGCCGAACCGGACCATGGCGGTCTCGGTGGTCTTCAGAACGCGCGCGCCGATATGGCCCGATCCATCGAAGCTCAGCGCAAAACCGGGCTTGGCGTCGGCCAGCGCCCCGCGCCCCTGCACGCCCCATTCGCCGCTGCTGGAAACACCTTCGAGATCGACCGTGTAGGGCAGCCGCGACATCGGACCATCGGCGGTCAAGCCGCCCTTGCGAACCGCGAACTTCGCGCCCGGCAGGACCGCGTCGGTCGCGGTCAGGTTGAGGGTCGCGTGAGGACCGCCGGCCACGTCCACGATCTTTACCGCGCCGGAAATCTCGCCATTTTCGAGGAAGGCGCCCTCGACGACACGGAGTTGCAGATTGGCCGCCGACGGCGTGCTGCGCCGGAGCGCGACCGAACCCTCGGCGGTCAAGCCGCCCGCATTCACCAGCAGCTCGGACAGGTCCACGCCCCCCCTCGGGAACCGGAACGCCGAGCGCGCCTGGGCTGGTCCGTAATCGCTAAGCGCGGTCAGGGCGACGAGGCCGCTGGAACCATCGGCGCCTTGCAGGAAACTCAGGGTGAGTTTGGCGTCCTTCAGGGGCAGACGCGGCAAGTCGATGGCCTCGAAATTGGCCAGCAGGTCGGCGCGCGGCGCGCCCACGCTGCCGGTGATCGCGCCGGAGCCCTGCGCCTTGCCGGTGATCTCCACGGGTCCGGCGCGGAACGGGCCGTCCGCCGACCAATCGAGCTTGAAGCGCAGCGCTCCGTCGGCGTCCATCACCCCGGCCGTCTCGGCCCGGATCGCCGCGCCGTTCAGGGTTCCGTTCGAAACCGAAACCTTGCGGCCGTCGACGTTCGCCTGGACCTGCAATCTCGGCGCGGGCCCAAGCAAGCGGTCGAGTTCGGAGAACCCGGACGCGAAGCGCGCGCCCCTGGCGTCGAGACTGAGGTTCCACGGCCGCCCGGCCCTCGGCTGGACCGCCGACCAATCGGCCGACAGCGAGCCGGCCGCGCCTGTACGGGCGGCGGCGAGGTTTGAGAACTGCGCCTGGCCCTTGAAGTTCAAGCCGCCCAGCAGGCTTCGCCCGCCGCTGGCGCTCACCTTCAGTCCGGCGCCGACAGCCTGCAGATTACGCAGCAACAGGCGGCCATCGGCCAGTCTCGCGGCGTCGAACGCGGCGGTCGGCCGCCCGCCCAGCAGGGCCGCGGCCAGGCCAGTTCCCCGCCCGCCTGCTCCCGTAATCCGCCCCTCGACCGCCAGCACGCGGTTGCGGCGCGTGATGGTGAACGGCCCAGAGACCCGGTCCAGGCTGTAGTCGCCCAACGTCAGGCGCGCGACATCCGCCGTCCCCGCGAACCGCAGATCGTCAGCTGAGCCGGTCAGGACGCCGTCCACTCGGCCCAGGCCCATCGGCGGGCCGCCGGTGACCTTGGAAAGCTCTCGCGCCGCGGCGCTGATCGTCACGCCCGCAGGGCCGGCCCGACGCTCGCCCAGGTTCGCCTGCCCCTTGGCCGTCACGGCGAGGTTGGCCGAGGTCACCTGGGCGTCGAGGTCATAGAGTTCGGCCGGCGCCCTGGCGCCCTTGATGCTGAACTGCACGTCGGGGCCGAGGCGATCGACCAGGTCCTTGGTCAGGGTCGAGGCGATCAGCAGCACCTTGCCGCTCGCCGCCCCGCCTTCCTTGGTCCAGGCGCCCGAAGCGTTCACCGGCGTGATCGCACCCGACGTCGCAAGGGCGGTGAAGCGGCCTTGCGAGCCCTCGCCCTTGGCCTGGACCTGAAGCGAGAACGGTTGATCGGCTGGAAGGCCAAGGCTGCCCGCCAGGGCGCCGCCCTTGGCTTCAACCGCGTCGGCGATCACCAGCAGCGGACGGCCGCCGCCGAAATCGAACTCGGCGTTCAGGTGGTCGCCAGGCGTCAGCACGCTGGTGATGGCGACCTTGCCGTTCTGGCCGCCGTTGCGCTTCTGGACGTCCACATTGGCGACGACGTCATAGACGCCGCGGGCGACGCTGAACGCCGGGGTCAGCTCCAGACGCGTGACCGCGCGGTCGATATTGATCGAAATCGGCAGGCCCGCGGATTCGGTCTTCGGCTCCATCGTCGGCCGTCGCAACACGGCGACCTTCTCGGCCACGATCTCCTCGGCATGGAATCTACGCCTGAAGAGGGCGGCGTAACTCCATGTCATTTCGATATTATTGGCTTCAAGCCAGACACCCTTCTCGTCGCTGATGGTCAGCCGACGCACGCTGAATTCACGCCAGACGTCGCCTCCCAGCCCTTCGATCTTCAGCCGACCGAACCGGCCGATTTTCAGACCGCTGGCCCGAGCCTCGATCAGCAGACGCCCTTGCGGCAGCAGGACGCCGTAACGCGCGGTCAGCGCCACGCCCCCGATCACCAGGGCCAGGACGGCGCAGGCCACGAGAATGAGCTTCGGCACGACCGATTTCTTGGCGACCTTCGCGACCGCTTCGGCGGCGTCCTCGACGGGTGTGGGCGGCTCGCTCAAAACGCCTGCCCGATGCTGAGATAGATCTGGAAGGAAGGATCACCCTCGCGCTGGTCGAGGGGAATGGCGATGTCGGCGCGGATCGGACCAAAGCCGAGGTCATAGCGAACGCCGACGCCCACCCCGACGCTGACGTCGTCGCCGGTGGGAATCTCGTCGGAACCAACGGCGCCGGCGTCGACGAACGCCACGAAGCCCCAGCGTTCGCCGATCTTCTGGCGCAGTTCCAGGGACGTTTCCAACAAGGACGCGCCGCCCAGGGGAGTGTTGTCGATGGATCGCGGACCAATGGCCTGGAAGGCGTAGCCGCGTACCGAGCCGCCGCCGCCCGCGTAAAACCGCCGCGAAGCCGGCACATCCTCGGAGGTCGCCCCGATCATCGAACCGACGCGCAGCCGCCCAGCGAGAACCGTACGAGCCTTTTCGCCGAACGGCACATAGACCGTGCCTTGAGTCTGGAGCTTCAGGTAAGGCAGAGCCTCATCGCCGATCAGGTAGGTCGGTTCGGCCCGCACCTCCATCCGCCAACCGCGCCGCGGATCCAGCGGGTCGTCCGAGCGATCCAGCGCGCCAGCGGCGAGGCCTGCGACCGTGAACAGGTTGGGTCCGAGCGGCGTCCGCTGGAACTCCTGCTTTTCCTCGGTCCTGCCGTAGTCGAGCGAGCCCCCGAAGGTGAGGTAGGAGGTCTTGCGGAACCGCCGGGTCATGTCGGCTCGAACACCAAAGCCGGTTTCGTCATAGGCGTCGGTGCTGGTGTGATAGCCGCCCGCGCCGGCCTTGAACGTCTGTTGCGGCCTGAGCCAATGCGGCAGACTGATCTCCGCGCCGAGCCGGCTGTCGACACTCGACAACCGCGCCAGGCCGGCGATGGTGTCCGCGCGTCCCAGGACATTGAAATGGGTCCAGCGAGCGTCGGCCCCGACGCCCTCGCTGGTGGAATAGCTCGCCCCCAGTTCCAGGGTCCGTCGCCTGCGATCGACAAGACTGACGATGATCGGCCGCAAGCCGTCGGCGGTCACCTCTTCCTTTGGCGCCAGGGACACAGTCACCGAGTCATAAACGCCGGTGTCCAGCAGTCGGCGTTCCAACTCGCCCACAGCCTCCGGATTGAAGACGTCCCCCGCCTGCCATGGCGTCAGATGGTCCAGCCACGCTCGGCTGGTGCGCCCCTCCTTCAGCACCTTGAGCGCATCCAACCGCACGAGGTCCCCGGCGATGATCTTGTAGGTCGGCTGCACCGTGCTGTCGGCGTGATCGACGGTGACGACGCGTGGCGCCGGCGCGACGTCGGCATAGCCGCGCTTCTGCACCGCCGCGACAATGCGGCCCTCGGCGTTGACGACGTCGACGGCTCGCCCCGGCGCGCCGGTCGCCAAGCCCAGCACCGCTTCGCCCGCCTGACGGACCTCGGGCAGCGGGGCTGGTTCAATCCAGTCGATCTGCGGATCAATGAAGGTAAAACGCGGGCCTGGACGGATCCGGACGATCGCCACGGGCGGCTCGGCCTCGCTGACATCGGCCTCGACGTCGTGCCCGTAATACCCTTCCGACCGCAGCACCGTGATCGCGTCCTCCCCCGCCGCGATCGCGCGGCGGCGGGCCTCGAAGCGGTTGGCCACGGGCCTGTCGGTTTCGCCGATAGCATTGACGATAGCGGTGCGCAGACTCGCGTTGAGGTCCCCCTCGACGGTCGCCCGCGGAGACTCAGCCCGGGCCGTCCCAGACACACACATGGCCGCCGAGGCGGCGACCGCGACGACCAATCGTCCCACGCCCATCCCTTTAATCGCGCCCCGATGATCGATCTAAACTGCGTCGCGGCGCGATGTCACCCATGCCGATAGCGTCAAGCGGCGCCGTCGAAGGCATATCCCTGCCGAAATACTGTGCGACAGCCGTCTGGACGAGCCCCATTTCCGAATAGCGGCCCGATTCTACCGCCCCCTCCTAAGCTCAACATTCCCTTCAATGCGAAAGGACTTGGCGGTGGGGCGCGGCGCGGGGACAGCACGCCGAACCGACTAGGCGCTGAACACGTAGGCTCGATCGGCGGCGAGGTTCAGCGTCACGCCCGGCTGCAACTCGCCAGCGCTTTGACGAGCGAAGGCCGCCTCGATCCGCTGGCCGTTGACTGTCACGCCATCCACCCGCACGACCGCGCCTTGCGGGGCGATCCGCTCGGTGACGATGCTCAGGTTCGTCTTGTCGGCCGGGGCCAGCACGAACTCGTGGGGCCGGACAAAGGCCACGGCCGCCCCATCGGCCACGCCGGGCGCGGGCAAGACGACATCGGGCGCCTGGAACCGTCCCCCCTTCACCACGCCCTCAAAGCGGTTGGACTCGCCGACAAAGCCGCAGACGAAAGCGCCGACCGGATTGTCGTGCACCTCATTCGGCGCCCCGACCTGTTCGATCGCGCCCTGGTTCAGGATCGCCACCCGGTCGGCCAGTTCCAGCGCTTCTTCCTGGTCGTGAGTCACGAAGATGGTGGTGACGCCAGTCGCGTCGTGGATCCGGCGCAGCTCCTTGCGCAGCGACTTGCGCACCGTAGCGTCCAGCGCCCCGAACGGCTCGTCCAGCAGCAGCACGCTGGGGTTCACCGCCAGGGCGCGGGCCAAGGCCACGCGCTGACGCTGGCCGCCGGACAGCTGGGCCGGATAGCGCTTGCCCAGTTCGCCAAGCTCCACGAGCTTCAACAGTTCATCGACCCGGGCGGTGATCTCGCTCTTCGAGGGCTTGGCCTGCCCTTTGCGGACGTCGAGACCGAAGGCGACATTCTTGGCCACGGTCATGTGGCGGAACAGCGCGTACTGCTGGAACACGAATCCGACCCGGCGCGCGGCGGCGCTGGTGAAGGTCATGTCCTGGTCGCCGTAGAGGATCTGGCCCTTCTCCGGGAACTCCAGACCCGCAATGACCCGCAGCAGCGTGGTCTTGCCCGAGCCCGAGGGCCCCAGCAGCGCCAGAAGTTCGCCGTCAGCGATCTCCAGGCTCACGCTGTTGAGCGCCGGATAGCGGCCAAAGGTCTTCTCCACCGAGCGGATGGAAATGGTCATGCAATACGTCTCTCGGTCAGTGGCGGCCGGGCCGCGACTGCGGCTGGACGAGTTCAAGCAGGGCCTTCAGCACCAGGGTGACGATGGCCAGTAGGCACAACAAGGCGGCGACGGCGAAGGCGCCGACGAAATCATACTCGTTGTAGAGGATCTCCACATGCAGCGGCATGGTGTTGGTCAGGCCCCGGATGTGGCCCGAAACCACCGACACCGCACCGAACTCGCCCATGGCGCGGGCGTTGCAGAGCAGGACGCCATAGAGCAGGCCCCAGCGGACATTGGGCGCGGTCACGCTCCAGAAGGTGCGCAGGCCCGAAGCGCCTATCGAGACGGCCGCCTCCTCCTCGTCCACGCCCTGTTCCTGCATCAGCGGGATCAATTCTCGGGCGACGAACGGGAAGGTCACGAAGATGGTCGCCAGCACGATGCCGGGGACGGCGAAGATGATCTTGATGTCGTGATCCAGCAGCCACGGGCCGAACCACCCCTGGGCGCCGAACACCAGCACATAGATCAGGCCCGCGACCACCGGCGACACCGAGAACGGCAGGTCGATCAGGGTGATCAGGAACGGCTTGAGCGGAAACTCGTACTTGGCGATCGCCCAGGAGGCGCAAAGACCGAACACCACGTTGAACGGCACGGTGATCGCCGCGGTGATCAGGGTCAGCTTGATGGCCGCGCGGGCGTCCTCGTTCTGGATCGCCTCCAGCGCCGCCGGCAGCCCCTTGCGCATGGCTTCGAAGAAGACCGTGATCAGGGGCAGGATCAGCACCGAGACCAGGAACAACCCGACCAGCGTCAGGACGGTGACCTTGGCCCAGACCGGATCCTCGGTGGGATGGCGCAGGCGGCTCATTGGCCGAGCCTCCGCGCCCAGGCCTGGATGGCGTTGATGAGGAACAGCATCAGGAACGAGACCGCCAGCATGACCACTGCGATGGTCGCCGCGCCGGCATAGTCGTACTGCTCCAGCTCGATGGTGATCAGCAGCGGGGCGATCTCCGACTTGTAGGGCATGTTCCCGGCGATGAAGATCACCGAGCCGTACTCGCCGACCGCACGGGCGAAGGCCAGGGCGATCCCGGTCAGCCAGGCCGGACCGAGCGCCGGCAGGATCACGCGCAGAATGGTGTCGAACCGATTGGCGCCCAGGCTGGCCGCGGCCTCCTCGACATCGGCGGCCAGGTCGCGCATCACCGGCTCCAGGGTGCGCACCACGAACGGCAGGCCGATAAAGGTCAGGGCGATCACCACCCCCAGCGGCGTATAGGCGATCTTGATGCCAGCCGGCGCGAACAGCGCGCCGATCCAGCCGTTCGGCGCATAGAGGGTGGCCAGCGCGATCCCGGCCACCGCCGTCGGCAGCGCGAACGGCAGGTCGATGATCCCGTTCACCAGGCTCTTGAAGGGAAACTCATAGCGAATGAGCGCCCAGGCGGTCAGTACGCCGAACACCCCGTTGATGACCGCAGCGATCAGGGCCGCGCCGAACGAGAGGCGATAGGCGGTCAGGGCGCGCTCATTGAAGGCCGCTTCCAGGAACTCGGGGAAGCTCTGTTCGGCCGCCTTGAGCGCCACCGCGGTCAGCGGGATCAGCACGATCAGCGACAGGATGGTCAGGGTCACGCCCATGGTGAGCGCAAATCCCGGGATCGCCGAACGACGGCGGATCATCGGCCGGCGCGCCGCGACGATCTTGGAGGTTTCGGTCGCGGTCATTCAAGCGGCCCCGGTTCAAACGCATAACGCCGAGGCGCGCAGATAGCTGCGCTTCAGCTCACGCCACCGCTAATTCCCAGCGCACCTATCGACAATATAGTTTTTCTGAGGACGTCGGAGGAAAGGCTGAGTTGGACGAGGACCTCCCATTGAGGGGTCTCTTGATCCATCACCCGCAAAACGGTCGGAGAGGCGGCACGCCCTACCCGGCGAAGGCCGCCTCCCTCTATTCATCGGTCCGGCTGGAACGGACGATGAAACCGAATGGGGAGCGGGACGGCGAGAGAGGACACCGCCCCGCGTCTGCTGGAGTTGAACCACCAGCAGTCCGTCGCGCCCCGATGGGCTCGTGTCGCGACAGTCAGATAGATGGGGACGCCTGGAGGTCGCCGCGAAGCGACCTGCCGTCGCAGGCGGTGAACTGGTCACATCAAGACCGGAAAAGGCGCTTCGCGCCTCCCTGGATGGCGTCCGGTTTGCGGTTCAGACCTTACACGAGCTAAGTTCTCGAGGGTCCCCAGGCGCCAACGGATGCGGCTTGGCCAGGCGGCTAAGGAGAGCGCGAACTGAGACGTTATGATCGCCGCGTCAGGCTGCTGGCCTCCGTACTCTCAGCCACCGCAGGCTATGTGGATGCCGTCGGCTTCATGATGACTGGCGGCTTCTTCGTCTCTTTCATGAGCGGGAACTCGACCCGGCTTGCGGTGGGCTTGGCCGACAACGCGTCCTACGCCTTGTTGGCGCTTAGTCTCATCATCGCCTTCATCGCCGGCATTGTCGTTGGGGCGCTCACTGGCCGCATGGCAAAGAAACGCCGGCCGTTTGCGGTGCTGGTCTTGGTCTCTTCCTTGCTCACCATGGCTGCGACGCTGGCGTCGCTTGGGGCCGATCGCTTTGCAATTCTGACCCTGGCCATGGCCATGGGCGCTGAAAACACGATCTTCGCAGAGGATGGCGAAGTCAGGATCGGCCTGACCTACATGACCGGCACGCTCGTGAAGCTGGGCAAGCGAATCGCCTCGGCCTTACTCGGCGGCCCCCCCCTTGGCTGGCTTCCCTATTTCCTCTTGTGGCTTGGGCTTGTGACCGGGGCGGCGCTTGGAGCAATGGCCTACTTGCAGGTCGGGCCGGGCGCGCTCTGGCTGGCGGCTGGGGTGATGACGCTGATCACGCTCGCCGCCGCCAAGCTGCCGCTCAACTTCCTCCCCGCGCCAGATGCGCGCGCCGGCTGACAGTCGAGCGCCCACAAGCGCCGTCCGAAAAATGGGAACTGCGAATGGCGCTGATCGACATGAAGGAGAAGGCGAATAAGAGCGATGCTTATCGCTTCCGCAGCGCGGTGACCGCGCGCCGGTGATCGTCGCTGCGCGTCCGGACACGCGCTGCATCTCCAGCCGTGCGGCACACCCATGTGTCCCACTTCAACGGCGCAACGCCTTGATTTCCTGATTTCTTTTACACCACCTGGGGGCACCCAGATGATGGTAGGCCGGGTGAGTTTCGAACTCACGACCATTCGATTAAAAGTCGAATGCTCTACCACTGAGCTACCGGCCCCCAGCACGACGCGATGAACGCGCCTTGCGAAGCGGCGCGGACCATATGCGGGCGCCTTCACCGGGGCAAGAGCGTGTGTCAGCTTTCCTTCATCGGCCGACCAAGAGTACCTTCACCACATGCAAAAGATCCTCTATCCGCTGCCCCTGCTCTTCCTGCTTTCAGCCTGCCTGACATCGCCCGCCGACGGATCGGCCAAGGTTCAGACCACGTCGGAGGCCAAGCGCGAGAGCATCACCGGCGCGGTCGCCTCGCCGCTGCGGGACGTCAACGTCCTGCGCACCAAGATTCCGCCGATCTTGCTGGAAGCCATGGTCGACCCCTACAGGCGGCCGAATCCGGCCACCTGCGCCGGAATCGCGGCCGCGATCGTTCCGCTGAACGAAGCGCTGGGCGCGGACCTCGATCACCTGTCGGAGGATGAGCAGGACATGATGGACCGTGGCAAGGGCGCAGCGCTCGGCGCGGTCGCCGGCCTGGCCTCCAGCGTCATCCCGTTCCGCAGTTGGGTTCGGCAACTCAGCGGGGCCGAGCGCCACGACAGCCTGGTGACCGACGCGGTCATGGCCGGCGCGGTGCGCCGGGCCTATATGAAGGGGCTGGGCGAGGCCAAAAGCTGCCGCCCGCCGGCGACCGCTTCGCACGTCCGCACCGGTCAGACCGACCAGCTTGTCCCGACCCAGGGTCCCCGCTACCCGGTGCGCTGACGCGCCTTGAAGTCCCGCCGGAACTGTTCGAACCGGCCCTCGGCGATCGCTGCGCGCATCGCCGAGGTCAGGGCCTGGAAATGCGCGATATTATGCCAGGACAGCAGCACCTGCCCGAGGATCTCCTCGGATTTCACCAGGTGGTGGAGATAGGCCTTTGAATAGTAGGACGAGGCCGGGCAATCGCTGGTCTCGTCCAGCGGACTGTCGTCCTCGGCGAAACGGGCGTTCTTCAGATTGACCGAGCCCTCCCAGGTCCAGGCCTGGCCATGGCGGCCCGACCGCGTCGGCAACACGCAGTCGAACATGTCGATGCCGCGGGCCACCGCCTCGACCAGATCGATCGGCTTACCTACCCCCATCAGATAGCGCGGCCGGTCGGCGGGCAGCATGGCGGGCGCGTAGTCCAGCACCTCGCACATCGCCGCGTGCCCCTCGCCCACAGCCAGCCCGCCCAGGGCGTAGCCGTCGTATCCGGTCTCGATCAGCCGATCGGCCGATTCGCGGCGCAAGTGCTCGAAGGTCGAACCCTGCTGGATGCCGAACAGGGCCTGGCGCTCGCGTTCGCCAAACGCGGCCTTGGAACGCGCGCCCCAGCGGGCCGAAAGCCGCATGGCTTCGCTCGCCCGCTTCTCCTCCGCCGGCCAGGCGACGCATTCGTCCAACTGCATGATGATGTCGGAGCCCAGCAGATCGGCCTGGATCTGGATGGAGCGCTCTGGCGTCATAATGTGGCGCGAGCCGTCGATATGGCTCTGGAAAGCCACAGCCTCCTCGGTGACCTTGGCGATCTTGGACAGCGACATCACCTGGAAGCCGCCGGAGTCGGTCAAGATCGGCCGATCCCAGCGCATGAAGCGGTGCAGGCCGCCCAGCCGCGCGATCCGTTCGGCGGTCGGACGCAGCATCAGGTGATAGGTGTTGCCCAGGATGATGTCGGCCCCGGTCTGGGCCACCTGGTCGACGGTCAGGGCCTTGACGGTCGCGGCCGTGCCGACCGGCATGAAGGCCGGGGTGCGGATATCGCCGCGCGGGGTCTTGAGCACGCCGGTGCGCGCCGCGCCTTCAGTGGCGGAAATCTCGAACGGAAATGCGGCCACTAGGCCCTCCAGAGCAGGCTGGCGTCGCCATAGGAATAGAAGCGATAGCCGTCGGCGATCGCGTGGGCATAGGCCTCGCGCATGGTCTCATAGCCCGCGAAGGCCGAGACCAGCATGAACAGCGTCGATTTCGGCAGATGGAAGTTGGTCATCAGCCCGTCGGCGGCGCGGAACCGGTAGCCGGGGGTGATGAAGATCGCGGTCTCCTGCGCGAACGGCTGGACGATCCCATCCTCGCTAGTCGCGCTCTCGACCAACCGCAGCGAGGTGGTGCCGACGCAGACGATGCGCCCGCCGGCGGCCTTGGCCGCGTTCAGAGCCGCCGCCGTCCGGGCGTCGACCTCGCCATACTCGGCATGCATCCGGTGTTCGGACAGGTCCTCGGTCTTCACCGGCAGGAAGGTGCCGGCCCCGACGTGCAGGGTCACGAAATGCAGAGTCACGCCCATGCCTCGCAGCCGCGCCAACAGTTCGGGCGTGAAGTGCAGACCGGCGGTGGGGGCGGCGACCGAACCCTCCTCGTCGGCATAGACCGTTTGGTAATCGGCGCGATCCTGGGCGTCCTCGCCCCGCTTGGCGGCGATATAGGGCGGCAGCGGCATGGCGCCGCGCTCGGCGATGGTCGCGTCAAGATCGGGGCCGGCCAGGTCGAAGCTCAGCGTCACTTCGCCGCCCTCGCCCTTCTCGACCACGGTGGCGTCCAGGGCGCCCAGGAAGCAGGCGCGGTCCTCCATCGCTCCGAAGTGGACCCGGTCCCCAGGCGCCAGCTTCTTTCCCGGCCGCATGAAGGCGGTCCACTTGGACGGTGAAAGCCGCTTGTGCAGGGTGGCCTCCACCGCGATGTCCGAGCCCTCGCGGACCCGGCGGCCTTTGAGACGCGCCGGAATCACTCGGGTGTCGTTGAGCACCAGGACATCGCCGGCGCGCAGTTGGCTCGGCAAATCGGCGACGGTCAGGTCGGCCAGCGGCTGCCCGGGACGCACCAGCAGCAACCGCGCGGCGTCACGCGGACTGACCGGCCGCAGGGCGATGCGGTCCTCGGGAAGTTCGAAGTCGAAATCAGTAAGTTGCATGGGCGCGTTTGAAGCGCACGGGCGGGCTCACCCGTCAAGCATCGCGGCATGTTAGATCTGGCCATGGGCTCGGTTCGATTCGTCTTTCGCGGCCTCGTGCTGCTGCTCGGCGCGCTTAGCGCCACGGGGGCGATCCTCGCGCATGGCGGCCGTTTCAGCGGGCATCTCGACGTCCTCACCCATTTTGCGCCGCTCTATCTGGCCGCGGCGACGGTGGTGCTGATCGGCGCGGTCTTCACACCCCCGGCACGGGGCAAGCTGACCCTGGCCCTGCTCGGCGGGGTCGGCGCCGCGGCGAGCCTCGCGCTCATCCTGCCGGAACTGACGCGCCTGTCGACGCCCCACGCCCCGACGAATGCGCCCGGCCAGGTCAAGGTCATCCAATTCAATGTCAGCCGCCGCGACACGCGACTGGACGACCGCGCGCGCTGGCTCGCCGAGCAAGATCCAGATTTCCTGATCCTCGAAGAGTCGACGCCCGCGATGCGCGCGGCCGTTCTGCGTCACCTTCCTCGTCACATGACTTGCGGCAGGACCTGCGAGACGGTGATCTTTACGCGCACGGTGCCGGAAGCGGGCGAGCAACCGCGCCGAGGTCGCTATGGCCTGGGTCCAGCGATCGCCATCGTCCGCATGCCGCCCCAGGCCGGCGGCTATGTCCTGGTCGGGACGCACTACACATGGCCCACGAACGTCAGGAGCCATCGGGAGAACACCGCCCGCATGCTGCAGTTGATAGATCCCCTGCCTAAGGCGCGGATGATCCTGGCCGGGGATTTCAACTCCACGCCGTGGTCGTTCGCGCGGGCCCGGGAAGACGCCCGCAATGGGCTGGAGCGGCGGACACGGGCGCTGGCCTCGTGGCCGACAACCTTCGGCGTTCCGTTCCTGCCCATCGACCACATCTATGCCGGATCTGGCTTGCGGACCGTGAGCGTTCGCCGAGGCCCCGATCTTGGATCAGACCACTATCCCGTCGTCGCCGTCCTGGCGCCCTCATCGTAGGGCGGCGCGCGCCTCGCGCAGGGCGTTCTGCAGCTTGATTCGGCGTGCAGCGAACTGCTCGTCGGCGCCGGCCTCGCGGACCGCCAGTTCGGCTTGCGCCACGTGGATTTCCGCCATCTCCGCCCTGTGCCGCTCAGTTTCGTCGGCCAACTCCTGCTCCAGCCTTGCGACCTTCTGGAGCGCAGCCTGAGAGGGGGCCTTGCGCTTGGCGGGCTTGGGCGCCCTGGCGAGCGCGGCCTGCGTGTCGGCCGCGCGGCGCAGGACCTCGCCGGGTTTCGCATTGGCGGCGGCGACCAGAGCGGGATCATCCGTCTCGTGAGCCCCGCCGGTCTTGAACAAATCCTGGTGCGCGCCCCAGGCGGCCAGCGCCTTGGCCCTGGAACTGGCGGCGACCACGTAGTCGGTGAGGCCATCTGAGGTGATGAAAACCTTCAACCGCTGCGCCACGCCGGGGCTCCTAGCTCAGCGACGCAAGTTCCCGAGAGAGGTTGGCCCGCGCCTGGGTCTCCAGCCACTGGGCGAAGGCCGGATCGGGATAGATAACCTGCGCGTCCAGAAAGCGTTGCAGCATGCCGCTGCGGCCCGTGCGCCACAGGTCGTCGGGCACGTGGGCGTATTCCTCGCGAACGGCCTTGGCGTAGGCGTCGTAGCGATCTTCCGGCGCGCCCAGGATCGAGAGGTCGATGGAGACCAGGATTTCGCCCAGCCGGTCGCCCTCCTCCACCGCATGCCCGGCCGTCAGCCGGATCAGGCGCGCGACCTCGTCGCGGGCGTGCAGCGACACGTCGAAGTCGCGGAGATCGCGCTTGGCCATCTCCGCGCTCTTGGCCTCGTTGTCGAAGGCGCGGGCGTCATAGACCGCGTCGTGCCACCAGATCGCATAGGTGAGGATCTGGTGCTCGGTCTCGGTCAGGTCGGGAACCTGATCGAGCAGCGCCAGGCACTGCTCGATATGGGCCCGAGTATGATAGCGGCGGTGCGGCTGCGCATACGCCGCTTCCAGGTCCGGCGTCACGCGTCGGCCGCGACCTTGGCCGAAACGATCTTGCCGGGCGCGCGCGGCGGCTCGCCCTTGGGCAGGGCGTCGACCGCGTCCATGCCTTCGACCACTTCGCCCCAGACCGTGTACTGGCCGTCGAGGAAGGTGGCGTCGTCCAGGCAGATGAAGAACTGGCTGTTGGCCGAATTCGGGGCCGAGGTGCGGGCCATCGAGCAGACGCCGCGCTTGTGCGGTTCGCGCGAGAACTCGGCCTTCAGGTTCGGCTTGTCGGAGCCCGACGTGCCGGTGCCGGTCGGGTCGCCGCCCTGGGCCATGAAGCCGTCGATCACGCGGTGGAACACCACGCCGTCGTAGAAGCCTTCACGCGCCAATTCCTTGATGCGGTCGACGTGGCCAGGCGCCAGGTCGGGACGAAGTTTGATCGTCACCGGGCCCGTGTCCAGGGTCAGGATGAGGGTGTTTTCCGGTTCCATTACTTCACCTCCGAGGGAATTCTGATCGCGCAAGCCGAGAAGTCCGCCCCCATTCTGGCGCGGGCGCTCTCGATCTCGGCCCTGAACCAGGTGCTCTTGGGATCGATCACGCGCACCTTGGGACGTTCGGCGGCCGGGATATCCGACAGGATGCGCACCTTGTCCATCTTGTCCTGCGGCGCGGCCACCGGTTCGCCGACCTTGATGGCCCGCACAACGTCGAGGCCGGAGATCACCCGGCCCCATCCGGTGTAGCGCTTCTCTAGCGACGGATAGGCCTGGCGCATCAGGAAGAACTGGCTGTTGGCGCTGTCGACGCCCTCGCCGCGCGCCATGGCCGCGACGCCCGGGCAGAACAGCGGCCAGGCCGAGACCTTGCCGTCCGCGGTCATCGCCATCAGCATTTCGCCCTGGCTCGCCACCGGCAGGGATTTGACGAAGCCCAGTTGGGTAACGGTCTGGTCGGCGACCAGGGTCATGTCGCCGGCGCCGCGGCGGAACACGAACTCCTGCGTCAGGTCGGGCTTGTCGCTGCCGCCTGTGCCGCGATCCTCCGGATCGCCGGTCTGGGCCATGAACTGGTCGATCACCCGGAAGAAGCTGCGGCCGTTATAGAGGCCGGCCCGCGTCAATTCCTTGATCCGGGTCACGTGGGCCGGCGCTACCTCGGGCAGCATCTCGACGATGATGCGGCCCTTGTTGGTGTCGATCACCAGGACGTCGTCGGGGTTGGGCGTCCGCCAATCGGCCGCGCTGGGCTCTCCTGGCGCCGCGGCCGAGCCGGTGGCGGGGGGCAGATTGGGTTTGGGCGCCTGCGCGGCGGCGGGAACCGCGACGCTCAAGGCGGCGGCGGCGAAGAGAACGGTTCGGATCATGGTCGGCACTCGTAGCGGGCGGCGGCTCGCGCCGCCAGCCCGACTTAGGCCCTGACCTTGGCGATCAGGGCGTCATTGATTCGCGGGCCAACGAACTTGGAGACCTCGCCGCCAAGCGTCGCGATCTCCTTGACCAGTCGCGACGAGATCGCCTGGTGACGCGGATCGGCCATCAGGAAAACCGTCTCCACCTCGCGGTCGAGCTGCTGGTTCATCGCCGTCATCTGGAATTCGTATTCGAAGTCGGCCACGGCGCGCAGGCCCCGGACGATGACCCCGGCCTCGATCTCGCGGGCGAAGTGCATCAGCAGGCCCTGGAACGGCTGGACCACGATCTCGGCCCGGTCGGTCAGGTGCGCGGTTTCGGACTTCAGCAGCGCGACACGCTCGTCGAGCGAAAACAGGGGGCCCTTGCCGGCGTTGATGGCGACGCCGATCACCAGCTTGTCCACCAGCTTCACCGCCCGACCGATAATGTCGGTATGACCATTGTGGATGGGATCGAAGGTCCCCGGATACAGCCCAATGCGCGTCATTCGACGTCTACTCCCCCTGCTGCGGTGCGGCAGGATTTCACCGGCAGGCCCCACGAAAGCAAGCTGAAATGTTGCCTTCGGGTTCTGGATCAGCCCGAAGTTACAACTTTGGCGGATATAGCTCTACTCGTTGGCCTCGCCGGCCTCGGCCTCAGACCCGTCGTCCTCGCCGCCGCCCTGATCGGCCAGGCGCTCGACGGAGACCACGTGCTCGTCCTTGCCGGTGCGGAAAATGGTCACGCCCGACGTATTGCGGCCGACCATCCGAACCTGGCTGACCGGCGTGCGGATCAGCTGGCCCTGATCGGTGACCAGCAGGATCTCGTCGAACTCCTCGACCGGGAACGACGCCGCCAGGCGGCCGCCCTTCTTGGTCAGGTCCTGGGCCAGAAGCCCCTGCCCGCCCCGTCCGGTGCGGCGGAACTCATAGGCCGAGCTACGCTTGCCGAAGCCTTCGGTGGAGACGGTGAGGATGATCTCCTCGGCCGCGCCCAGTTCTGCGATACGCTCAGGGCTGAGCGCAGCCAGATCACCGCCCTCGGCGTCGTCGTCGTCAGGCGCCGCGGCGTCTTCCACTTCGGCGTCGTCGTCCACAGCGCGGCGCATGGCGTTGGCGTGCTTCACATAGGCCGCCCGCTCGGCAGGCGTGGCCTCGACGGAACGCAGAATCGCCATCGAGATGACGCTGTCGCCCTCGGCCAGTCGAATGCCCCGGACCCCGGTCGAATCGCGGCCGGCGAACACGCGCACTTCTTCGGTCGCAAAGCGGATGCAGCGGCCGAGCGCGGTGGTCAGCAGGATGTCGTTCTGGGCCGCATTGCAGAGACCCACCCCGATGATGGCGTCGCCGTCATCGAGCTTCATGGCGATCTTGCCGTTACGCTTGATGCCCTGGAAGTCCGACAGCTTGTTCCGACGCACGCCGCCCGACTTGGTGGCGAACATGACGTCGTATTGCGCCCAGGCCGCCTCGTCTTCCGGCACCGGCAGGATCGAGGTGATGCTCTCGCCCGGCTCGATCGGCAGCAGGTTCACGAAGGCCTTGCCGCGCGAGTTGGGATTGCCGACCGGCAGACGCCAGACCTTGAGCTGATAGACCTTGCCGCCCGAGGAGAAGAACAGCATCGGCGTATGGGTCGAGGCCGAGAAGACGCGGGTGACCGCATCCTCGTCCTTGGTGGCCATGCCCGACCGCCCCTTCCCGCCCCGGTGCTGGGTGCGGTAGGTGGTCAGCGGCGTGCGCTTCACATAGCCGCCGTGGGTGACGGTGATCACCATCTCCTCACGGGCGATCAGGTCTTCATCCTCGACGTCGGCGTCGCCGTCGACGATCTCGGAACGACGCGGCACCGCGAAGGCGTCACGCACCGCCACCAGTTCCTCGCGCACGATGGCCATGACGTTGGCCCGATCCGACAGAATGGTCAGGTGGCCCTGGATGGCGCCGGCCAGCTCACGAGCTTCGCCGAAGATTTCGTCGCGGCCGAGGCCGGTCAGGCGAGACAGGGTCAGGGCCAGGATCGCCCGGGCCTGTTCCTCGGTTAGGCGGATCTTGTCGCCGCCGATCACCAAGGTGCGCGGGTCGGCGATCAATTCCACCAGCGGCAGCATGTCGCCAGCCGGCCAATCCTTGGCCACCAAGCGCTCGCGCGCCTCAGCCGGGTCCTTGGAGGACCGGATGATGTGGATGAACTCGTCGATATTGGCCACGGCGATCGCCAGGCCGACCAAGACGTGACCGCGGTCACGGGCCTTGGACAGTTCGAACTTCACGCGCCGGACGACCACTTCCTCGCGGAAGTCGACAAAGGCGACGACCAGATCGCGCAGATTCATCTCGCGCGGCCGACCGCGATCCAGCGCCAGCATGTTCACGGCGAAGGACGATTGCAGCTGGGTGTAGCGATAGAGCTGGTTCAGGACGACGTCGGGCGAGGCGTCGCGCTTCATCTCGACGACGACCCGCATACCGTCGCGGTCGCTTTCATCGCGCAGGTCGGAGATGCCCTCGATCTTCTTCTCGCGCACCAGCTCGGCGATACGCTCGACCATCGCGGCCTTGTTCACCTGATAGGGGATCGAGTTGATGATGATGGCTTCGCGATCCTTGCGAAGCTCCACGATCTCGGCCTTGCCGCGCATGATCACCGAGCCGCGGCCGGTCATCAGGGCGTTGCGGGCCCCCGCGCGGCCGATGATTTCACCGCCGGTGGGGAAGTCGGGGCCGGGCACGATGTCCAGCAGGGCGTCCAGCGAGACCTCGGGATCATCCACATAGGCCAGGCAGGCGTCGATGATCTCGCCCAGATTGTGCGGCGGGATGTTGGTCGCCATGCCGACGGCGATGCCGCCCGCGCCATTGACCAGCAGGGCCGGGATCCGCGACGGCAGAACCACCGGCTCCTGCTCGGTGCCGTCGTAGTTCTCCTTGAAGTCGACCGTATCCTTGTCGAGGTCGGCCACCACCATCATGGCGGCCTTGCTCAGCCGGCTTTCGGTGTAGCGCATGGCCGCCGGCGGGTCGTTGTCGACCGAACCGAAGTTGCCCTGGCCGTCGATCAGCAGCAGGCCCATCGAGAAGGGCTGCGCCATCCGCACCATGGTGAAGTAGATCGAGGCGTCGCCGTGCGGGTGATATTTACCCATCACGTCCCCGACGACGCGCGCCGATTTCACATATGAACGGTCGGGCGTGTGGCCCTGCTCGTTCATCGAGAACAGGATGCGGCGGTGCACGGGCTTGAGGCCGTCGCGCGCGTCCGGCAGGGCGCGGCTCACGATCACGCTCATGGCGTAATCGAGATAAGACTTCTTCAGCTCGTCTTCGATGGCGATAGGGGCGATGCCCCCGCGCCGGCCGTCATCGGGCGGGGTGTGGGTTTCGTCGGTCAAGGAGGCGATTTATCCGTTTAGAATCGGACACAAAACTGAGTTGAGTTGTTACCATCCCGGAAGCCGCAAGGCCAAATGTCCGTACAGATTCAAACCCAGGTGCCAGCCCAGATGAAATATGCCTTCGCCGTTCTCGCCGCCACCCTTTTCGCCAGTTCGGCGACTGCGGCCGATGCGCCCGCCAACCAGCAGATCGAACTGAAGAATTCGACCGGCGCGGCGATCGGCTCGGCGACCCTGACCGACGCGCCGAACGGCGTGCTGCTTCGCCTGCAGGTCAAGGACCTCTCCCCCGGCTGGCATGGCCTGCACTTCCACGAGAAGGGCGACTGCTCGAAAGCCGACTTCACCTCGGCCGGCGCCCACGTCCACGGCAAGCCGACCCTGGTCCACGGCCTGCTGAACCCCGACGCCAACGAAGCCGGCGACCTGCCGAACCTCTTCGTGGCCGCCGATGGAACCGGCGCCGCCGAGGTGTTCTCGACCTCCGTCGCGCTGAAGACCGCCGCCGGCCGTGAAAACCTGGCCGACAAGGACGGCTCGGCCATCGTGATCCACGCCAACGCCGACGACCACCAGACCCAGCCCATCGGCGGCGCCGGCGGCCGCATCGCCTGCGGCGTCATCGCCGGCGGCTGACCGCCTAAGAGTTCGGCGGGCTTTTCAGGGCCCGCCGCCCTCCTCTCAACGGCACTGCGGCGCATGAAAAAACGGCCGGCCCGAAGGCCGACCGTTTTGTCCGTGTAGCAATACCAAACCGAGCTCTAGAACGGGATCTCGTCGTCCAGATCGGCCGAGAAGTTCTCGCGGGGGCCGGAGCTCTGGTTGCGTTGACCGCCGCCGAAACCGCCGCCGCCGCTGCTTCCGCCGCCATAGCCGCCGCCGTAATCACCGCCGCCGCCACCGCTGCTATCACGCTCACCGTCGCCACGCCCGTCGAGCATGGTCAGTTCGCCGCGGAACTTCTGCAGGACGATCTCGGTGGAGAACTTCTCCACGCCCGACTGATCGGTCCACTTGCGGGTCTGGATCGAACCCTCGATGTAAACCTTCGAGCCCTTCTTCAGGTACTGCTCGGCGACCTTCACCAGGTTGTCGTTGAAGATCACGACCCGATGCCACTCGGTCTTTTCCTTGCGCTCGCCCGAGGACTTGTCGCGCCAGGTTTCCGAGGTCGCGATACGCAGATTGGCGACCCGGTCGCCGGAATTCAGGCTGCGGATCTCGGGATCGGCGCCCAGATTGCCGATCAGAATGACTTTATTGACGCTGCCCGCCATGAGCTTGTCCCTTGCTTTCCGTGCTTGCGGGCTAGAAGCCCAAGCGCGCGAAACTAGACGACCACGCCGCACGGATCAACATTGATGTTCCGCCTTTGTTCACGATGCCGCGCGCTTCTCCACAGAGGATTGGCGCCGGGCGAAAGCCCGCCCTACTGCGCGGGCGCCGCCGGCGCAGGCTCGCGCGGCATCGCGCCAGGCACCGCCAGGCGACCGTCGCCGGTGCGGACCATGGCCAGGTAGCGGTGCTCTTCCAGCGACGGCGCGGTGAAGATGCCCTTGCGGTCGATGAAGATGAAGTTGCCCTTGAAGGCGCCGGTGACCTCGCGCTGCGAACCGCCCAGCCGCAGGAACCGCACCCGCATCGCTTCCAACTCGGCGGCGCAATGTTCGAGATCGGCCACGCCGGCCTTCAACTTGTTGAACTTCAGCGTCCCGTCGGTCTGCGGCGCGACATGCCAGCAGATCCCATCCCCACCCGGAGGCCGGGTGCGCTTGCTGCAGGCGGCGAGAGCGAGGACGGCGAAGCCGGCGATGAGAACGGTGCGAAGCATGGGCGTAAGCCTATAGACGCGATTGGGGCGGCGCGAAGGCGCTACCCGATCGATTGAATGGAGCAGTTCGACGCTTGCTCGGCCAGGGGCCGGAAGCTGCGATTGTCGCCGGAAACCTCGACCTTGCCCGGCACCAGACGCAGCGTCTGCTGCATCCATCGGCCATAGGTCGCCCCGCCCGGCCGCTCGCAGCGCCCGGCGAACAGCGCCTGCACGCAGCCGTTCAGCGTCAGATCATTGGGAAGTTTGCGCCAGCCGCCGTCGGCATAGCGCCAGCAGCTTCCCGCCGGACCGCTGGCCGGCGTGACCGCGGGGCTGGGCGCCGCCGTGGTCGGCTGGGGCTGGACCGGGGCCACAGCTTCCGGCTTGGGCGGCAACGGGGTCAGCATGGTTCCAGCCTGATCGGCCGCCGCCAGGTTCCCGGCCGGATCGACCCCGACGTCGAGGGCGCCAGTCGCGACCCCGTTACGTTTGGCGCATTCGGACAGCGTGATCTCGCCGACATATTGGCCGGCGACGTAGCAGCGTAGGGGCTTGGCGGGGTCCATGCGTCCGTCGTCCGGCGCGCCGGTCTCCACCACCAGGCCGCCCTGGGAGGCCGGCGGCGGCGTTGCAGTTTCGTTGCGGCCCTTGCCGACCAGCATCGTGGCGATGACGACGCCTGCCAGTAGAGCCAGCGCGCCGCCGACCAGAACCAGGAGCGTGCGCCGATCTTTCAGAAATTCCATAGCCCCTCGCTAGACCGTGCTCGTGACGGTTTCAAGCGGGGCTCATTCTCAGCCGCCGAAGGACTGATGCGCCTTAGGCGCCGCTGCGGAAGAGTTGGAGGATAAGCTCGGGTTGGGAATTGGCGATCGAAAGCGCCTGGGGCCCCAGTTGCTGGCGAACCTGCAAGGCCTGCAAACGCGCGCTTTCCTTGCTGATGTCCCCGTCCACGAGCTTCCCGATCCCGGTATCCAGCACGTTCTCCAGCTTGGTCACGAGCACGCCGTGCTTCTCGATCTGCTTGGACTGTGCGCCCAGTTCGTCGAGCGCCGAACTAACGTTCACGATGGCCCGGTCGACCGCGGCCAACACCGACCTGACCTCCCGCGTCGTCCCGGTCAGAGCCGTGCCCGCCAGATTGATCACCGATCCGCCGATGGTGAAATCCTGAGGGGACAGGCTGATGGAAGCCTCGCCGTCGGCTCCCCCTACGACATTGAGGTTGGACGTCAGCGTCCCGTTCAGTATCGAAACGCCGTCGAACTTCGCTGAAGCCGAGAGTCGGCCGATCGACTGAAGCAGGGCCTGGTACTCCCCATCGAAGGCCGCCCGCGAGGTCGACGGCACCAAGTCATCAGCGGCGCCGACAGCCTTTTCACGCATCTGGGTCAGGATATCGCCGACCTGCCGGCCGGCGGCCAGGGCGACATCGGTGATCGAACTCGCGCGGTCCAGGCTCGTCTTCACCGCGCTCAAGGACGAGAACTCGGCGCGCTGCTTCTGGGCGGTGCTGTAGACGGCGGGTTCGGCGCTCACCACGCCAAGGGCGGGATTGGCCTTGTTCTGGACCTGGTCGCGCTTGTCGCTCGCCAGATTTTGAAGCGAGAGCGGCGCCGATCGATTGGTGTTGATGCTGATCGACATGGTGCTGATCTCCTTCAGAGAACCCATGATTGCCGCGCGACTCACACGCTACAGACATGGTTAACGCTAAGGATATCTTGGTTAGCGAGAAGTAAATGGCCTGCCGGGCGGATGGCCCAGGCGATCGCCGTCAAGCCACGACAGGCGGCTCGGACTTACTGCCCCAGGGCCTGCATCATGATCTTGTTGATCTCGATCAGGGTTTCGAAGTCGTCCTCTTCCCGCATGATCTCGCTGGAATGACGAGCGACAAACAGGCTCAGCGAGATGATGTTCGCCCTCACCTGCGGCGGCAGCGCATTGCCGGGTTCGGCGCAGTCCAGCGCCAGGGTCGACCACAGCCGCCGGTTCCAATCGATCGCATCGATCCGCGTCGCCAGGTCGCTGACCGGAGCCTCCGACGCCGCGATGAGCGCCCGCGTCACCTGACCGAACAGCCGGTACTCGGTGTCCCGGGGAGCTTCAGCCCTCGTGGCCGCTTGCTGGTAAGCTCGAAGCGACATTCCCCAACCTCTCGCCTTCGTATTCGATCAACTTCCGGCACAGCATGAGCGCCTTATAGTACTCGCGCGACATGGCGTGCTTCGAGATCGCGACGCAGTCCGCCAGGACTGCCGGGTTGCGGATGACCCCCATGAACTCGGTCAGACGTTGGGCGAACTCGTCATAGTAACGATTGTTCGCGCCATCCTCGAGATACATCATCATCATCGGGAAGTAGATGCGCCGGGCGGGCGTGATCGCCTCGTCCAGTTGCATGATGTCCTTCTCGCGCAGGACAGAGGCCTTGTTCTGCAGGACCAGGGTCGTCCGACGATCCCCGTTCTGCACCACCGCGCCGTTGAGGACGAACTTCTCACCAGGCTTCAGCGACAGTTTAAGCGGCATTCCTCAGTCTCCATGAGAGGCGCGTCGCCCAGGGAGCGTTAGCGGCTCCTTGCGACGAGCGCCCCGCCCCGATGGCGCCAACAGACCGATAAGCTGATTTCCCCGGGTCTGCTCGGATCCTTTTTCGCCCCTCCTCCCGCAACGGAGGTCCAGACGGAACACGACCGGCCGCAGCGGGTTGATTTCGTAAAGAGCGCCTCACCCAGGCGTTCGATTCCTGGAGCGATCCGATGCCCGACGTCCAAGACGGATACGACGATCAAGCCGGCGCCGAGGCCTTCGACGAGACCAACCTCGACGACGATCAAGACCTGGGCGAGATGCGCACCTTCGAGGAACTTCCCGACCTGCTGGACCTGACCACCGCCGAGGGTGATCGCGACGACGACGAGGGCGTCGCCGAGTTCGATGAAGCCGCCTTCGACGAGGACAATCCCGAAGAGGACGACGAGCTTCATTACCGGACCATGGCGACCGACGATGATGAGGACGACGACGCGTTCGACGAAAATCAGGTCGAACCCGATTCGATTGAGGGGCTCGACGAGGTCGCCGATGCGGAGCTGGTGACCGGCGGCGAGGACGACTTCACCAACTTTCAGTCCAAGGGCCTGAGCGACGAAGACCTCGAGCGGATGGGCTATGCGCGGGGGGGGGCGCCGGACGAGGCCGAAAATAATCGCGGTCCGTGAACGCAAAACGCCCTGGATGGGGGCCTTCGGAGACTTTCCCCGCGTCCGGCCCGGTTGCGATCCCACCCCGCCGCGCCTGACGATCCCTGCGGCGTTTGGAACATCGGCCCCGATAACCCACTCAATCAGCTTGAATGTCGCGCCGACGCCATTAGTTTGGCCGCAGTTGAAACATTTGTTCGAAAGCGGGCCCCATTATGAGCCCGCACCTGGGGAGCCCAATGAGCCAGCGTTTTGAAGGCACCGACAATTACGTCGCCACTGAAGATTTGAAAGTCGCGGTCAACGCTGCGGTTGCGCTCGAACGCCCCCTCTTGATCAAGGGCGAACCTGGCACCGGCAAGACGGTGTTGGCCTATGAAATCGCCAAGGCGCTCGACGCCGAGCTGATCACTTGGCACATCAAGTCCACGACCAAGGCTCACCAAGGCCTCTACGAATACGACGCCGTCACCCGCCTGCGCGACAGCCAGCTCGGCGACGAGCGCGTCAAGGACGTCAAGAACTACATCAAGAAGGGCAAGCTCTGGGAGGCGTTCACCGCCGGCAAGCGGCCCATCCTGCTGATCGACGAAATCGACAAGGCCGACATCGAATTCCCGAACGACCTCCTGCAAGAGCTCGATCGGATGGAATTCTACGTCTACGAGACCAATGAGACGATCAAGGCTGAGATCCGCCCGATCGTCATCATCACCTCGAACAACGAAAAAGAGCTGCCGGACGCCTTCCTGCGCCGTTGCTTCTTCCACTACATCCGCTTCCCGGAAGCCGAGACGATGAACGAAATCGTCGAGGTCCACTATCCGGGCATCAAGCAGAAGCTGGTCGCCGAGGCGCTGCGCATCTTCTACGACATGCGCAAGGTTCCGGGCCTGAAGAAAAAGCCGTCCACCTCGGAGCTTCTCGACTGGCTGAAGCTGCTGATGGTCGAAGACATCGACGCGGCCGCGCTCGCGGAAAAGGATCCGACCAAGCTGATCCCGCCACTGCACGGCGCACTGCTGAAGAACGAACAAGACGTCCACCTGTTCGAGCGACTGGCCTTCCTGGCCCGGCGTGAAGGCGCAGGCTCGCGTCCCGGCCAGCAATAGGCTTACGCCGAATTCACTCGACGCTACAAAGGGCTCCGGTCAGGTTCGACATGAACCGACCGGAGCTTTTTTCATGAAGACGACCCTGCTGATCGCGGCCTCGGCCTTGACGCTCGCAGGCTGCCAGGCCCCCTCACCGTCCGTGGCCAAGCTCGACTGCCCGACGACCGAGGGCGACCTCACCCGCGTCAGCATCAGCCATGACGGAAAGACCTGCGCCTACCGCTCCACCGACGGCGCGGAGGTCACCCTGGAACTCACGCCGATCATTGGCGACGCCCAGGCCACCCTGGCCAAAATCGAGACCGAACTACGCAGCACGCCCGGCCCGATGAGCCCGGACGCCGAGGCGGCCCAGGCCGATGTGGGCGCCAAGATCGCCGACGCTTCCAGGGCGAATGCGAGTGTCTCCGCCATCGCAGCCGAGGTCGCCCGCGTCCAGGCGGAGGCCGAGACGGACTCCGGCATCCACCTCAGCACCGGCGAAAAGAGCCAAGGCGGCTCGGACTCCGCGCAGGTCGATCTTCCCGGTGTCCACATCTCCGGCGACAGCGAGACCGCCAATGTCCGCATTGGCCCGTTGAAGATCGACGCCGACAGCGACGACACCACCGTGAACATCTACCGCGACGTCCGGATGCGCGGCGAGGCGCTGTCGCGCGAAAAGCGGGGCCTGCGCGCGACCTTCATCTATACGGGCAAGGACCTGCCGGCCGGCTACGACTATGTCGGCTACGAGGCCGGCGGCCCCAAGACCGGACCGCTGACCATCGCCAAGGTGCGCTCAAAGGCTGGAACCGAGTCCGGCGACAACATCAACCAGGACGTCCGTGAGTTGGTCCGCCGCAACGGCGGGGTCTGATCCCGTCTAGGCCGCCGGCTGCACCTCGACGACCTTGTAGGTCAAAGGACGTCCGTCCTCGTCGGTGACCGTGACGTATTCCCCGACCGCGAAGCGATGCTGGCCGAGCCGATGAACCGGTTCATCGTCGACGGACTCGTCCTCGTCATAGTCGAAGAACCAGCGGCTCCCACGGCGCGCCAGACGTCCGTCGACCGCCTCCTCGTCAGGCGCAAAGCGCCGCACGAGGCATGACGCCTTGCTCTTGGCGTAGGCCGCCTCGTCCAGCATTCCGTCCGTGGTGAGCGGCGCCGTCAGGGCGTAGCCTCGATGATCGTCCCCACCCGCGAACTCCGTGCCGGGGTTGCGGGCAAGCCGCATGACGATACGCGACAGGGTCATGACCTGAGCCTCAGGGCTAGTGGGAGAGGAAGAGCGACGGGTGGTCGGCCGACAGCAGGGTGCGCGTCGTGCCGCCGAAGATGAACTCCTGCAGACGGGGATGCCCAAAGGCCCCCGCGACCAGGACCGCAGCCTCGATCTTGCTGGCGGCGTAGAGCAGCAACGGGGCCGCGTCCCCGCTATCTGGCAGGATGTCGACCTCGGCCTTCACGCCGCGCGCGGCGTAGTAGGCCTGGAGCCGATAGGGATCAAAGCTGCGTGACGTGGCCTTTGGCGCGGCGAGGATCACGACGCGCGAGGCTTTCTCAAGCAGGGGCATCGCCAGCCGCGCGGCGCGCGAGGCCTCCTTGCCGCCGTCCCAGGCGACGGCCGCCGGCCCGCCGATGGCGAAACCCTCGCGAGCAATCAGCACGGGCCGCTGCTCATCGGCGACCATCTGCTGGAAGGCCTCGCCCAGCGGTCCACGGCCGCGGGCCGGATCGTTATTGAAGACGATGACGTCCGACAGCCGGCTCTCGGCCGACAGCCCGGCCCAGACCGGGGTCTGAAGTGAAATGAACTGGCTCTTGGCGTAGGCCACGCCGGCCATCGCGGCGCGCGCGTTCTTTTCACCGACCTCGGCGGCTTCCTTCAGCGATTCCAGGGCCGTGGTCTGGATCCCGCCCAGAAACCCCTCGCCCATCCAGGGCATGACGTCGGCCACGTCGGCCGGCGTGTAGACGCAGGCGAGCTCGGCCCCGAAAGGTTCTGCAAGCTTCGCCGCCGCGGCGATCGCCGCCTTGTCCCCCTCGCCGCCCGATAGCGGCGCCATGATCCTAGCCCAGCTCATGTTCTTTTCCTTGCTAACCGGTACGCAGCCAAGATGGACCCGGAGCGCATGCCACGCATTGATCTTTGGCAAGTCCTGGGCCAGTTCACGACCTTGACCATGAAAGGAACGCATCGGTGAGGAAAGGGCTGCGTCTATCGGCTCAGGAACCTCGCGCCTGGCAGCGGATGTTGTCGGGTCGGCGGCTGGACCTGCTCGACCCCTCGCCCATGGACATCGAGATCGAGGACATCGCCCACGGGCTGGCCCGGGTCGCGCGGTGGAACGGCCAGACGATCGGCGAGCACGCATTCTCGGTGGCGCAGCACTCGGTGGTGGTCGAGGAAATCTGCGCGCATATCCAACCGGACCTCGAGCCGAGGTGGCGGCTCGCCGCCTTGCTGCATGACGCCTCGGAATATGTGATCGGCGACATGATCAGCCCGTTCAAGGCGGCGCTAGGGTTGGATTACAAGAAATTCGAGGACCGGCTGGAGACGGCGATCCACATCCGGTTCGGCATTCCGGCCAAGACTCCGCTAGCGATCAAGAAGCTGATCAAGCAGGCCGACCGCGCCTGCGCCTTCTTTGAAGCGACGCAACTGGCGGGCTTCAATCATCGCGAGGCGCTGGAGTTCTTCGACGCCCCGCCGGACGGCTACGACCTGATCATCGAACCGCTTTCAGCAGCCCAGGCGCAAAGCCGTTACATTCAGCGCTATCATGTCCTCTCCGAGGCTGCGGGATTCGCATCCTCCGACGTGGCCTTCGACACCGAGTAGCTTCAATGACCCTGATCGTCTGCGGATTGGCCGAGATGCCCGGGCTGATCGCCGCGCGCGCGCCCTCGCACGTCATCACCCTACTGGACGCCGCCAGCATGATCGCCACGCCCGAGGGCGTGGCCCCAGAGCGCCATCTGAGACTGTCGGTCAACGACATCGCCGAGCCGATGGACGGCCTGATCTTGCCGAACGAGGATCTGGTCCGGAAGCTGCTGGACTTCGGCCACACCTGGGACGAGCGCGCGCCGATGATCGTCCACTGCTGGGCTGGGATCAGCCGCTCCAGCGCCAGCGCCTTCGTCCTGGCCTGCGACCGCAATCCCGGCGTCGACGAACGCGCTATCGCCCTGACTATGCGCCAGACCGCCAAACACGCCTATCCGAACCGCCGCATCGTCGCCCTGGCCGATGATGTCCTGGGTCGGCGCGGCCGGATGGTCGACGCCGTCGAGGCCATGGGCGACTACGAATATTCAGGGGTCGGCGTCCCGTTCGACTTCGCGGTCCGCTACTGATGGATCCCGCCGCCGTCGTCATTGGACTGTCCGCCGTGGTGGTGGCGATCCGCGACGGCGACGCCGTGGTGCTGACCGTGCGCCCAGAGGGTCAACCGGTCAGCCTGCCCTTCGGCCCTTTCGACCCTGACGGCCACCGAACCTTCGAGCTGGCCCTGCGCGCCTTCGTGACCGCCCAGACCCGGTTCGACCTGGGCTATGTCGAGCAACTTTACACCTTCGGCGACAAAGGCCGCGACGCCCCGCTGGCCGACATGGGCAAGGAGCTTAGCGCCGCCCGGGTCCTGTCGATCGGCTACCTGGCCCTGACGCCCAGCGCCGTCGACACCACGGCGCCCGACACCGCCTGGGCCAGTTGGTCGCGCTTCTTCCCTTATGAGGACTGGCGTGAGGGCCGCCCCGAGGCCCTGGACGAAATCGAACCGGCCCTGCGCTGCTGGGCCGACGGCAGCCTCGAAAAGTTGTCCCGCGCCCGGCTGCTGTTCGCCCTCGAAGGTGCGCCGTGGAACGAGGAGCGGGTGCTGGAACGCTACGAGTTGCTCTATGAGGCCGGCTTGGCCTCCGAAGCCGCCCGCGACCGCGCCGAAGCGCCGGCTCGCCCCTCGCCCGCCCTGGCCGCGGCGCTCGGCGAGCAGATGATTTCCGACCACCGCCGGATCCTGGCGACGGCTCTCTCGCGCCTGCGCGGCAAGTTGAAATATCGCCCGGTGGTCTTCGAACTGATGCCCGAGGCCTTTACGCTTTCGGCGTTGCAGCGAGCCGCCGAGGCCATCGCCGGCGTACCGCTGCACAAGCAGAATTTCCGCCGCGCGCTCGAACGCGCTGAACTGGTCGAGGGTCTTGGCCGCGTCGACTCCGAAACCGGCGGCAGGCCGGCCGAACTCTTCCGGTTCCGCCGCGAGATCCTCAACGCCCGACCGGTCTCAGGGCTGTCCCTGCCCCTGCTGCGTGATTAAAAACCCTTATGCCGTAAGGGAAAGCACCCCTTTCGGCTTTCTATTTCGGCAAACGAGGGCACTATCCCGGCAAAAGTACCAGGGAGATGCGTCATGACTCAGCCGCCTAGCATTGTCGGAACTTCGGCCTTCGATCCGGTGGCCCGGGTCAGCCCACATGAGCGGCTGAAGGACATGCGCGAGCAGTGCCCTGTCTTCCGCGACGAGCCGGTCAAGACCTGGTTCCTGACCCGCTACGACGACGTCCGCGAGACCGTGAACGACCGCACCCTGTGGCGTCACTGGATCAACGCCGAGGAAGGTTCGCTGCTGCGGCGGATGGACCGCGACGATGAGAGCGACCGGATCGACAGCATCCTGTCGCTGGACGAGCCCGACCACTCCCGCGTCCGCCTGCCGCTGGCCAAGGCCTTCTATGCGCGGATCACCGCCATGAAGCCGCAGATCGAGGCGATCATCGACCAGGTGATCGACGAGGCGCCGGCCGACGCGCCCTTCGACCTGATCAACGACCTCGCCATCCCGATCCCGATCCTGGCCATCGCCAAGATCCTGGGGGTCGAGCCCGACCGGATGCGGGAATTCCGCGAATGGTCGGAGGCCTCGATCCTTGGCCTCAACCCACTGCGCACGCCGGAAGAGACGGCGCGGATGGAATGGGGGTCCGGCATGCTGACGGCCTACTTCACGGACCTGATGGAGGCCCGGCGCCTAACGCCGCAGGACGACCTGATCAGCGACATGGTGGCCTTGCAGGCCAGCGGCGTTCCGTTGTCCGACGGCGAGATCCGGGTCAATCTCTCGGCCCTGTTGATCGGCGGCAACCTGACCACCACCGACCTGATCGGCAACGGCGTCTGGCTGCTGTTGAACCATCCCCAGGAACTGGCCAAGCTGAAGGCCGACCCCAGTCTGGCCGGCGCGACGATCGAGGAGATCCTGCGCTTTGAATCGCCGGTCGCGATCACCAACCGCGTGATCTCCGAACCGCGCGAAGTCGGCGGTTGCCCGATGGCGCCGCACCAATCGGTGATCGCATCGCTACACGCCGCCAACCGCGACCCGGACGTGTTCGAGAACCCGGACACCTTCGACATCACCCGCAAGCACGTGCCCCATGTCGCCTTCGGCGGCGGCAGCCACATCTGCATCGGGGCGCCCCTGGCGCGGATCGAGGCGAAGCGAGCGTTGGTGAAGCTGTTCGAACGCTTCCCGGATCTCCACCTGGCCGGCGCCGAGCCGACCTGGCGCGCCCTGCCCTTCTTCCGGGGCATGGAGGGCCTGTCGGTTCAGGGCTGAGGACAGCCTAGCCTCGCGTTCTGGAGGCGGTCGCGTCTCCAGAACGCGGGTCGCTCGCTCGGCCCTAATCGAAAATGTCGAAGATCGAGCGCTTCTTGCGATAGCCGCCATAGCCCTGGCCGTATTCGCCGCGTTCCCCATACTCGCCGCGCTCGCCATGTTCTCCGCGTTCTCCGCGTTCGCCATAGCCGGCGTTCCACGGCGTCGCGGTCTGGGGCGGCGGGGCGACGGGAGCGGCCATTCCAGGCACCGGCGCCTGGTCTTGAGCCCCGGCGGCCATCAGTTTCTCCAACTCCCCGCGATCGAGCCATACGCCGCGGCAGGTGGGGCACATGTCAAATTGAACCCCCGCGCGATCCACGGTCTGCATGGAGGTGTCGTCGTTGGGGCATAGGAGCAGAGGCATCGGGGCTTCCTTCTGAGCGATGGAGGCGCGACAGCTTCAGGGCCGGCCTCACGTGGCGACGTGATGCGTCCGACATCGTAACCACCGACCAGGGCCGGCGGTCACCAGAGGGGCCCGGTCCGCGTCCTCCAGATGGGAGCCTGACACACCGCTGGCAAGGCCCTTTGTCTCGTGGCGCCCGGCGACGCCGTCGCGACCACCCGCTAGGCCAGCGTGATCACCGGCGCAAAGCCGCCGCCGGGTGTTCGGAAGTTAGTCGTCTGCCCCTGATAAACGCGGGCCGCCGCCAGGATCGTCTCCCCCGCATAGGTGTAGAGGCGGATGTCCACCTTCCGTACCTGTAGGTCGCCATCGATCCGAACATAGCGCTCGCTGGGCGGCGCGAAGTCCTGGGCGATGTAGCTGCCCTGCAAGATCGTCTCCCAGACGCCGCGCGTCAGCTTGTCTCCCCGGTACACCGCTCTTCCAGCATGACCATTCGCCGGCTTCAAAAAGAGCGACTTTCGTCCGCGCCAGATAGCGTCCGCATTCTCGGCCGTGACCAATCGCGCAGCGGGGATCCCGGCCAAGCCGCGACGGACTTCAGGGTCGACGCCCAGGCTAGCCAGCCACAAGGGGTCTGAAAGGATGGTCAGGTTGCGTTTGTCGGCAAGCAGCGCGTGATTGCGCGGGTTCGGCGTCACGACAACGGCGCCGTCTTGGTAGGCTTGGCGCAAGACGGCGCTTTCAGGCTGGTCGAAGGAGAAGTCGACCAGCCGGTTGTAGACCATGTCGATCGTTGTCCCGCCGACCTGCAGGCGTCCGCCCTCGAGGCGAAGATCGCGGGGATCCACGATCACGGCCTCGACGCCGTGGCGCACGAAAAAGGCCTGGGCCAACAAGAACTCTGGATAGAGATACTGTTGCTCCGGCACCTCATCGACGATGGCCACGACCTGTGGACGCCCCGCCCTGCCCTGCGACCGCCACTCGGCCTCGAACATCCGCCATGCGGTCGCCTCGAAGGCGTCAATGGGCCTCGCCGCCGGAGCGAGCGCCCTTATTTCGGGACAACAGGCGACTTGAGCCTGCGCCAGCAGCCCGTTCAGGAAAGCGCCGCCTGCGTTGGTGTTGACCTCGATCAGCTTCGGCCCATCTGGCGTGAGGTGGAAATCGTAGCCCATGAAAGCGCCGCGCGGCCCCATGTCGGTCATGGCGATCTCCGGCCCCCAGCCCAGCACCACGTCCTGGAACGTCGGCATTGCGGCGGTCGTCTCGATCGCCCCCACGACCGCCTCCATCGCAGCCAGGTCCGTAGCCGACAGGAATACCGGCGCCTCAGAGAAGAGGTGCGGACGAGCGGCCTTCAGCACATCAAGCGAGACCATGCCCCCGGCCGCCTGCTCGACAAGCGACCACACCTGATCTGGCTCCACATCAATACAGAAGCAGTCGCGGTTAAGCTGTTCTTCCCTGGTTAGCATCCGCACTCGCTGGCCTTCTGCTGATGGATCATGGCGCCCGCCCAGGGGCAACTCGCCGAGATCCTACGTTGTTGATCCGTCGCATATTTCTTATATTGTGGAAATATGGAAACGAAATCGGCCGTCGCCAGCCTTGCCGCGCTGGCCCATGAAAATCGCCTCGCGGCGTTTCGGCTCCTGGTCCAGGCGGGCCCACTGGGGCTCGCCGCGGGCGAACTTGCCCGAAGGCTCGAGGTCTTGCCCAACACGCTGTCGGCCAACCTCACCATCCTCAGCCACGCAGGCCTGATCGGATCGCGCCGTGAAGGCCGATCGATCATCTACACTGCGAACTTCGACACTATGAGCGCGCTCCTGGCCTTCCTGATGGAAGACTGCTGCGCCGGCGCGCCCGAGGTTTGCCTGCCATTGGCCGACGCATTGAACCGCGGCGCCTGCGGAGACTTAGGTTGATCATTCTAGACGTCCTGGATCCACAACAGCTGCTCGCCGTCCAGCGAGGCTTGGCGAGCGCCCCGTTCCGCGACGGGCGGGCCACCGCCGGGCCGGCGGCCGAACGCGTGAAGCTCAACGAACAAGCCCGGGGGGATGACCCAGGGGTGATCGATCTCGGACGCAGGGTGCGGCTGGCGCTCGAGACCCATCCGACGTTCCGAACGCTGGTGCGGCCGGCGCGGTGGTCGAGCCTCATGTTCTCACGCTATGGCCCCGGCCAACAGTATGGCCTGCACGCCGACAATGCGGCGATGTACGATGACGGCGGCTGGCCGCTGCGAACCGACATCAGCTTCACCCTCTTCCTGTCGGACCCGGATACCTATGAGGGCGGCGCGCTCCTGCTCCGCGACCTGGCGGGCGATCGCGAGCTCCGGCCGGCGGCAGGGTCGGCTGTTCTTTATCCGACCGGCCAGTTGCACAGGGTCACGCCTGTCACTCGCGGCCAGCGGCTTGCCTGCGTCGGATGGGTGCAGAGCATGGTCCGCCGCGCCGACCAGCGGGAACTGCTGTTCGACCTGGAGCGCATCCGGCAAGATCCGGGCTCCGAAGAGGCTACGCTCCTCCTCGACAAGACCATCGGCAACCTGCTGCGGATGTGGGGCGAGGACTGAGGCTCAAGCAGCTCACCGAACGGTGAGCCCAAAGCCCCGCATCAATTCTGAAGCCTGCTTGGCCGAGATGATCGCGCCGCGAAACAGCGGCGCATCCTTGAGGCTGATCTGCCCGAGATCACAGCCCCGCAGATCGGCGCCTTTGAAACTGGCCAGCGGCAGCGAGGCGCCGCGCAGGCTGCACTCGTCAAATACGACGTCCTGAAAGTTCGCCGCGCCCAGATCGGCCTCGCTGAGGTCAAGGCCGCTCAGCGTCTGCTTGCGAAACGACATCTGACGCAGGAGCGCGCTGACCAGAAGACAGCGCTCGAACACCAGGCCCAGGGCGCGAACCTCGGTGAAATTGGCGCCGGTGAGCTTGCAGTCCTCAAAGCGCGCATGGCCCAGCCGCGCCCCGCGCCAGTCGGTGTTGGCGAGATTGCACTTGGCGAAGGTCGCGCCGCTGGCGTCCACGGCCGTGAAATCGCTCTGCGGCGCCCGGCAATTGATCCAGCGGCTGTCGACCAGCACCGCCGAGCGCAGCGCGACGCCGATGAACTGGCAACGGGTGAAAACCACGCCGGAGAGATCGGCGCCCGCCAGCGAGCCGTCCGCAATCTCGCAGTCCGTGAACTCGCGCTGGCCGCCGGACAGCCCCTGTTTGAACTCAGCGACCGACAATGGCGTCATCCGTTCGTCCCCGTGGCGCATCGCCGGTCGGAAGCGGCCGGCGCGAAGGGAGGGCCTACAGCATGCCGTCCGGTTCTGAAACGCGCGTCGCCAGGCCGAGCTTGAGGCCGACCCGGCCGCCACCCGACGGGCAGCCCTGACCCCATCGTGTATGGGCTTTCTCTATGTGTTCGTCATGGCCCGGCCGTCAGGACCCGGCCATCCATAACCACCGAGCAAGGCCGGAAAGGCCGGTGCGTATGGATCCCCGGCACGCATGCGCGGCCGGGGATGACGATCCAAGTGGGTGGGCCATCGCCATTGGCGATAGCCCCGCTTCGCGAGTGGGACAGGCTGATCAGGCCGAGGCGGCTTTCCGGTCGGGCAGGCTCTGGCTGGCCTCAGTTTCGCCCTGCCCCGCCTCCCACTCGGCGCGCAGGGTCGCCGAGGTGTCGCGGCTGGCGTCGTGGCTCCAGCCTGGGGGGCCGAAGATGTAGCCGAGAGCGTGACGCGGATGACGGGCGACATCCCCGCCCATAGCGATCCATTCGTGGAAAGCCACCCGCAACACATTGAAGCCGCTGAGATTCTTGACGATGCCATAGCGGCAGGCTTCTTCGTCCAGCTCCGGCTGAAAAGTGCCGAACAGCTTATCCCAGATGATCAGAATGCCGGCGTAATTGCGGTCCAGATAGCGGGGATTGCGCGCATGGTGGACCCGGTGATGGGAGGGGGTGTTGAACACCGCCTCGAACCAGCGCGGCATGCGGCCGACAACCTCGGTGTGGATCCAGAACTGGTAGACGAGGCTGATCCCCTTCTGAATGGCGATCATGGCCGGCGGGAAGCCGAGCAAGGCCAGGGGCAGCCAGAGGACCCAGGTGCCGGCCAGCCCCCCGGTCCAGGTCTGACGCAGCGCGGTCGAGAGATTGTAGTGCTGGGACGAATGGTGGTTCACATGCGCCGCCCACCAGAAGCGCCGTTCGTGGCTGAGCCGGTGGAACCAGTAGTAGGTCAGGTCCTCCAACAGGAAGAGCGCGACCCAGGCCCAGATCGCGGTCATCGGAATGTCGAACAGCCGGTGCTGGTAGGCCCAGAGCGTCGCCGCCACGACGAGGCCGGCGGTCAACAGGCCAGCGACATTGCTGCCCAGGCCCATGGCCAGGGAGGCCATGGTGTCGCGGGTCTCATAGTTGGCGCGGGTCACCTTCAGCCGGGTCAGGACGATCTCGAGAATGATCGCCAAGATGAAGAACGGGATCGCCAGGGTGACGGGATCGAAGGCCGGTTTCACGCCGCTC
>JBEBYB010000002.1:0-110464 GCA_040391295.1 Phenylobacterium sp.
ACTTCCTGCCGGACGTCTACGTCACCTGCGATGTCTGCCACGGCAAGCGCTACAACCGCGAGACGCTGGAGGTGCTGTTCAAGGGCAAGTCGATCTCCGACGTCCTGGACATGACCGTCGAAGAGGCCGCCGACTTCTTCAAGGCCGTGCCGACGGTGCGCGACAAGATGGATACGCTCAAGCGCGTCGGCCTCGGCTACGTCAAGGTCGGGCAGTCGGCGACGACGCTCTCAGGCGGCGAGGCCCAACGCGTGAAGCTGAGCAAGGAACTGTCGCGCCGCGCGACCGGCAAGACCCTCTACATTCTCGACGAACCGACCACGGGCCTGCACTTCGAGGACGTGAAGAAGCTGCTGGAAGTGCTCCATGAACTGGCCGACCAGGGCAACACCATGGTGGTCATCGAACACAACCTCGACGTCGTGAAAACCGCCGACTGGATCGTCGACTTCGGTCCCGAGGGCGGCGACGGCGGCGGCGAGATCGTGGCCCAGGGCTCCCCCGAACAGGTCGCCGCCAATTCGAAAAGCTGGACCGGCCGCTACCTCGCCGAGATCCTCAAGCGCCACGAAGAACGCGCCGGCGCGAAGCTGAAGCGGGCCTAGCAAACATCCCTCCCCTTCATGGGGAGGGACAGGCGGCAAAGCCGCCAGGGTGGGGAAGCTCGGCATGTCCACACTACGCGCTCGCGCTCTTCGCAGCGCCATGAGCCGCGAAGAGGTGCGGCTCTGGGCCCGACTGAAACGCCTTCGTTCGCTGGGATTCCACATCCGAAGACAGGCGCCGTTTCGAGGCTACTACCTCGACTTCGTGTGCTTCGATCGTCGCATCGTCATCGAGGTAGACGGCAGCCAGCATGGCCAGGACGCTCAGCGACAGCATGATGTCGTGCGCGACGCGGTGATCGAACGGGAAGGGTTTCGGGTTCTTCGGTTCTGGACCTATTCGGTGCGGGAAGACATCGACGCCGTCATGGACGTGATCATCGCCGCCTTGGAGGCTGCTCCTGCGGTTCGCGGTGACAGACGCCGCAGTTCCCCACCCTGACCGCTTCGCGGTCTGTCCCTCCCCATGAAGGGGAGGGATGGCTCACCGCCCAGCAAACAGCGGCAAGGTTTCAGGCGCCAGTGCGCCTTCGATCTCCAGCATGCGCAGCTTGGTGTCGGCGCCGCCGGGCGCCGAGAAGCCGCCCTTGCGGCCGCCCGCCGCCAGAATCCGGTGGCATGGCACGACGATGGGCCAGGGGTTGGCGCCCAGCGCCTGGCCCACCGCCCGCGAGAGGCTGAGATCCCCCAACTGCTTGGCGATGTCGCCATAGGTCAGGGTCTGGCCCGGCGGGATGGCGCGCGAAATCTCGTAGACCCGGGCGCTGAACGGCGCGAGGCCGCTGGTGTCGAGTTCGATCTCCAGCAGATCGCGCGGTTCGCCGCTGAGCAGCGCCTGCATGCCGGCGATCGCCTGGGCCACGGCTGGCGGCGGGTCTGTCTCGACCGCCAGCGGATAGGTCCTGGCCAGCCGCGCCCGCGGATCGCCGCCCTCGGACTGCAGCAACTGCACGCCGATCAGGCCGCGAGCGTTCCAGGCGACGCCGCAGGTTCCGATGGCCGTGTCAAAGAGGGTGAAACCGTCGCTCATGCCGCAAATCTACCACCTCGGCCCCGCCCCGGCTCGCGACTTTCGGACCTTCACCTAACAGCGCTCAATGAAACCTTGCATTCAAACATCTGTTCGAAATAGCTTGGGCGCATAGTTTGTACATTTAGGGAGCCTCCCATGATCCTCTATGGCGCGCCGATGCCGGCGCCGAACCCCCGCCGTGTCCGCATATTCCTGGCGGAAAAGGGTATCGACCTGCCCGAAACCACGGTCGACATGATGAAGCGCGAGCAAAAGTCTCCGGAGTTCCGCGCCAAGAACTCGATGGGCCAGCTTCCGACCCTGGAGTTGGACGACGGGACCTGCATTTCCGAGACCGTCGCCATCTGCCGCTATTTCGAAGAAACCCACCCGGAGCCGCCGCTGTTCGGCGTGACGCCGGTTGAGAAGGCCCTGGTCGAGCAATGGGTCCGCCGGGTCGAGTTCGCGGTGATGATGCCGGTCGGCAGTTTCTGGCGGCACGCCCATCCGCGCACCGCGGCCCTGCTCAACCAGTTCAAGGATTTCGGCCAGTCGAACGCCGAGACCTACAAGGGCGCGCAGAAGTATCTGAACCGCGAGCTTGAGGGCCGCGACTTCCTGGTGGGCGAGACCTTCACCATGGCGGACATCTGCCTGCTCTCGACCGTGGACTTCGCCGAATGGATCGGCCTGCCGGTCGAGGAAGAGTTCCACAACCTGACCGCCTGGCGCGCCCGCATAAAAGCACGTCCGAGCGCCAACGCCTGACATCGGAAGGCGCCGCTCCGGTCGATCGGAGCGGCGCCTGATGAGGCTAACCCTTGGTGAGTTCGCGGTAGACCACGGCCGCTGGAGCGACCAGGACCGCATAGTAGAAGGCGTTCAGGAACGCGCCGAAGATCGTGTAGATGATCATCGGAATGGTGAAGTAGGAGCCGACCGAACTGAGGTCCGGCGCAAAGATCTTCGAGACCGAGGCGATGTCGCCACCGGCCGCGATGGCGGCGATGGCCATGAAGATCACCATGGCCAGCACCAACACGACGACCACGCTGGCGATGGCCAGCACATAGGCGCCGACCAGCTTCCAGAACTGCCCTTTGGTCAAGCGCCAGGATTCGAACACCCGGATCTTCTGCTCGGCGAAGGTCATGACCGGCGCCAGCGACAGCCGCACCGCGACAAAGAACAACAGCCCCATGAAGAAAAGGCCGAGCGCCACACCAAACAGCGGCGACCCCAAGAACGAATAGGCGATGCCCGCCCCGATGCCGCCAACCACGACGACAAGCGTCACCGCGACCAGGGTCAGCACGAAATAGATCAGGGTCAGAAAGGCCAGGCGCATTTCGTCCTGGCCCAGGCGCAGATATCCGAAGCCGGTCTCGCTCGGGCGCAGGATCGCGCGATAAACCGCCGAGGCGAGAACCGCCTGGACCGCCAAGCCGATGGGCAACAGAACCGCATAGAGCGGCAACAGCGCCGTAAAGTTCGACAGAGCCGCAGCGGGGTCTGCGCTCTGGTCGTTGGCCGCCGCTTCGAGGGCCATCAAGTCCTGACCGCCCATGGTCACCAGGAGCACGGGCATCAGGAAACTGACAATCATGTAGAAGCCGGCCCAGATCAGTAGAATCTTCGGCTTCTCGCGTGTGATCCGGAATCCTTCAAAAGCGGCGTCGGTCGCCGAGAACGCAGTCATTTCAATCCCCGGGCCAGGTCCTCGTCAAATAACGAGTCAGCCGCCCATTCGATGCGAATTTTGGGGATGCGCCCCCCTCCCCGCAAGGCCTAGCTCGCGAAGTCCGTGGATCGTTGCTAGTTAGTCACGAATGTTGATCCAACCTGTTCATATCGTCGGCGGCGGCCTCGCCGGTTCCGAAGCCGCCTGGCAAGTCGCGCAGGCCGGCGTCCCCGTTGTCCTGCACGAAATGCGCCCGGTGCGCGGCACCGATGCGCACCAGACCGACGGCCTGGCCGAACTCGTCTGCTCCAACTCGTTCCGGTCCGATGACTGGACCGGAAACGCGGTCGGCCTGTTGCATCACGAGATGCGCAAGCTGTCCTCGATCATCATGTCCTGCGGCGACGCCCATCAGGTGCCGGCCGGCGGCGCCCTGGCGGTCGACCGCGACGGCTTCTCCCAGGCGGTCACCGCCCGGCTCGAGGCCCACCCGCTGATCACCATTCAACGCGAAGAGGTGGCGGGCCTGCCGCCGGCTGAGTGGGACAACGTCATCGTCGCCACCGGCCCGCTGACCTCGCCCGCCCTGTCGGCCGCGATCCTGGACCAGACCGGCGAGGGCGAACTGGCCTTCTTCGACGCCATCGCGCCGATCATCAACTTCGACTCGATCAATATGGAGGTGTGCTGGCGCCAGTCGCGCTACGACAAGGTCGGGCCGAGCGGCGACGCGGCCGCCTACATCAACTGCCCGATGGACAAGGCGCAGTACGAGGCCTTCATCGACGCCCTGTTGGCCGGTCCCAAGTCCGAGTTCAAGGATTGGGAGAACGTCCCCTATTTCGACGGCTGCCTGCCCATCGAGGTGATGGCCGAACGCGGTCGCGAAACCCTGCGTCACGGCCCGATGAAGCCGATCGGCCTGACCAATCCCCGCGATCCGCTGGTGAAGTCATACGCCATCGTCCAGCTTCGCCAGGACAACGCCCTGGGCACCCTGTGGAACATGGTCGGCTTCCAGACCAAGCTGAAGCACGGCGCCCAGACCGACATCTTCCGCATGATCCCAGGCCTGGAGAAGGCGGTGTTCGCGCGCCTCGGCGGCCTGCATCGCAACACCTTCCTGAACAGCCCCAAGCTGCTGGACGGCCAGCTGCGCATGAAAAGCCAGCCGCGCCTGCGGTTTGCGGGACAAGTGACCGGGGTCGAGGGCTATGTCGAAAGCGCCGCCATCGGCCTGCTGGCCGGTCGCTTCGCCGCCGCCGAACGGCTCGGCAAGCCCATCGACGCGCCGCCGGCCACGACGGCGCTCGGCGCCCTGATCGGCCACATCACCGGCGGCCACCTGGACGCCGGTAAAGGCTCGTTCCAGCCGATGAACATCAACTACGGCCTGCTGCCGCCGCTGGAGAACGCTGCGGCCAAGCGGCGCGAGGACGGCAGCCGCATGGGCGCCAAGGAAAAGGGCCGCGCCAAGAAGCTGGCGGTCGGCGAACGCGCCTTGGCCGACCTGGAAGCCTGGGTCTCGGGCCACAAGGCGATCGCGGCGGAGTAGCCCCCCGCCCCGGGGGCCGGCGCCTAGATGTGAGCTCTCAATAGGTTGTCCATCCGAACCGGACCGGGGAAGCTATGGTTGCGAAACTCCAGCGAGGGTCCGATGGGCCCGGTCGCCAAGTGGCCCCCGCGCTTCAAGGCGGAGGGCGGCCTTCGGTGCGGCCAGGAACGACGCGCAATCATCGCCGTCCTCGCCAGCTACCAGGCCGCACGACTCCACACCTAGGGCAAGGCGACCACGGGTGGCGCGCGGTATTGTCCGGTCAACAGGCTCGCCTGGGGCAGGTAGGCGCGCAGGCTCAGCATGAAGGGCCCCTCCGGCGCCGGCAGCCAGTTGGAGCGGCGCTCGGCGCCGGGATCCTGACGCGAGATCCACAGGTCCAACGAGCCGTCCTCCCCGTAGGTCAGGCCCGGCGTGCGATCCCCGATCGACGAGCGGTCGATCGCGTTGGGCGCCAGGAAGAACTGTCCATCCGGCGTGGCGCGATAGACGGTCAGCGACCAGAACCCGTTCACGGGCAGCAATCGCCCCTTCGGGAAGGTCAAGCGATAGCGGTCGCCACGAAACAGCCCCTGGCCGTCGTCGCCCACGGAGCGGGTGTACATCGCCTCGGCCACGGGCAGCGCGAACAGGCCGGTCTGAGCGATCTGGCCCCGGAACAGATAGTCTTGTTCGAATATCCCGAGATTGGACTGCGGATAGGTCCAGCCGCCAGCTTCATATGTACCGCCGTTGGCTAGCCCCGCCAGGGCGATCGCCTGGCTCACGCCCTTGGCGATCTCAGCCTCCTGTTCAGGCGAGAAGGTCGGCGGCTTGAAGCCGGTCGGCGTCAGGCCAAGCGCCTTGACCGCGTGGAAGAAGCCAGCGTCGGTGGCAGGCGGGGTGGTTTCGGCCAGCAGCGCGCCAAGACCGGTGAAGTAGTCACGCCAGCCGGCGGTTCGCGGCGCGAACGCCGCCGGATTCGGCGCAAGGCCGGCCGGCGCCTCGAGCCGCAAGCCATCCTGAACCAGGCGGGCCTGCTCGATGTCCTGCGGGCCGTCGACGAGAGTGCGGCCCAGCACGAAGACCCAATTGGACGGCGCGCGAATGGCGCCTGCCGGCGCAGGACCATCTGGGCCGGCGATCATGAAACGCCCGCCCTCGGGGCCGGTCGTCCGCGTGCCCAGAACCACGAAATTGTTGGTGAACATGTCCATCAACGCCACGGAGAAATAGCGCTCGCCCGTCGCCGGCAGGGTCAAGACCACCGGACCTTGGCTCAACTCCAGGAAGCCCCGGCTGTAGAGGGTGTCGTTGTTCGGCGAGGTCACCCGCTGGGTCGCGGGCGTGGTCAGGTCGCGCTGATGATGCAGCCGATTGGCCGGTCCCAACGCCAGGACGCGCCGCCGGACCTCCGCGACTTCGATCAGCGGCAAGCCGTAGAGCCAGGCCAGCCTGGCGGCGTCCGTCAGCGAAAGCGGGGACTTGCCTGCCGCCGACGCCTTCGCCGCGCCGGCCAGGGCCATCGCCCCACCAAGAAACAATCGCCGATCCATTGTCGCTCCCCTGTCAGCGTCATTCACATTTTCCGGCAACTTAGGTCGCTTGCTTGAAAAAGCAATTGTCAGACATTTTATTTTCAGACCGACACGCGCCATAATCAGTGAAAGCGAGCATCAGGAAACGGCGATGGACGAACCCGAACCAGAAACAAAAGCGCGCCGCAAAAGCGACCAGACGCTCGACACCCGGCTGTCGGAGACCCTGATCCGGGAAATCATCGACGGCCGCTACCCGCCGGGCGCCTGGCTGCGCGAGCAGGAGATCTCGACCCGCCACAGCGTCAGCCGCGCCTCGGTGCGCGAGGCCGTCCGCAGCGTCGCGCGGGCCGGCTTTGTCGAAATGCGCCCATGGCGCGGCGCCCAGGTCACCAAGGTGGGCGGGGAGGAACTGCTCGACATCTTCAGCCTGCTCGAGGAGATGTACGCTCAGTGCGCACGGCTGGCGGCCACACAATTTCCTGAACAAATGTTCGGCCGGCTTGACGCCATGATGGCCTCGATCGAGACCGCCGCCACCTCCGGCGCCGATCGCGGGGAGCTCTACACCGCCTCCTTCGCCATCGGCCAGACCATAGGCCGGCAGTCTGGCAGCCAGCTTGCCTACCGGATGCTGACCCAGGTCGGCAACCTAGCGCTCTGGCAACAACGCCTGCTGCAGCCCGGCAGCGCCCAGTCCGAGCAACAATCGCTTTCCGCCCATCGCATCCTGGTCTCGGCCATCAAGGACCGGCATCCCGAGATCGCCGCCGCCGCCGCCCGCATGGTCGTGATGATCACCCGCCGCTCACTCGCCTCAGACCTGAAGTTCGAGGCCTCGCTGAATCGGGAAGATCCCGCCACCTAAAAATTGTTTGACAATTTGTCGCATCGACAGCATCTCGCCATCAACATCAAAACTGGCGGGGAAAGACGCGATGCTGCGATTTATGGGAGTGGGCGGAGCCATGTCCGCCATCGGTCTGGTCCTGGCCATGACGCCAAGCCTGGCCGTCGCTCAAACGGCCGGCGACCAGACTTTCGGCGAGATCGACGAGGTAGTGGTCACGGCGCGCAAGCGCACTGAAACCCTGGTTGAGGTCCCGGCCGCGATCTCCGCCATCACCGCCGCCGATCGCAAGGTCCTGGTCCTTGACGCGATGAAGGACTACTTGCGTCAAGCTCCTAGCGCGACGCTGGTGACCTCTGGGCCGGAGTATCTGCAGGACATCACCATTCGCGGCCAGGGCAGCGGCCGCCTGGGCTTCTCCGAAGCGGCCACCGGCCTCTTCAAGGACGGTCTCTACAACGCGGGCGGCGGGTTCGGCGGGCGCTCGCTCAGCCGCCTCGACTTCCTGGACGCGCAGCACATCGAGATCCTGCGGGGGCCGCAGGGCGCGCTCTACGGACGCAACTCGGTCGGCGGCGCGGTCAACGTCGTCAGCCAAACGCCGACCCCGGAACTCGGCGGCAGCTTCACGGCCCGCTATAGCGATCCGAAGCGGACCGGCCTGGAGGGCGTCTTCAATCTGCCACTGATCGAGGATACGCTCGGCCTGCGGGTCGCCGCGCTCTATGACGATCAGCGGGGCGGCTTCATCAAGAACTTGGCGACCGGAAACTATCTGGACGCCCAGACCGTCAAGGGCCTGCGGGCTATCGCGCGCTGGACCCCAAGCGACGTCACCACGGTCGACCTGACCTATGAGCGCTACGACAGCGACACCCCGGCGTTCGGCAGCCTGGGTCGCCGCGTCGCGCGCTCGGACGGCTCGCTGCTGGATCCGTCGCCCTGGACCCGCGCCGACATGAACCGCGAAGGCCGCGCCGCGATCGTCGAGGACTCGGTCTACGTCTCGGTCGAGCATGACCTCGGATTCGCCGACCTGACTTTCAAGGCAGGCTGGAAGGGTCGCGACGCCGGGCGCACCAACGAGGACGGCGATCACTTCGCCGGCCAGTCGGGAATCGATGTCGCGCCGGGAGCCGCCGTCCTGACCCCCGACTACACGGTCGGCCAGTTCGAGGACTACAGCCGCACCGTCGCCCAGGTCTACCTGTCCTCGAAGGACGGCGGGCCGCTGACCTGGCTGATCGGCGCCGAGTACCTCGCCAGCGACAACGAGATCACCGTCGATCCCTATCTCTGCCCGGCCTATACGGGCGCGGTGCAGCCGGTCACGGCGGGCTGCTTCGTCGGCCAAGCCGGTTCGTTGACGGGTGCGGCGCTGAGCGTGCGCTCGGCGGCCCGACTGGGTCTCAACCACGACGCCTTCACCGAGGAACTGAGATCGCCGTCGTTGTTCGGCAGTCTCGAGTACAAGATCACCGACAAGACCACGATCGGCGTCGAGGCGCGGATCCAGCGCGACACCAAGGACTTCACCTTCGAGCGCTACTCCAAGGACCCGTTGTCGTTCTTCGGCGTCGGAGCGGTTCCGCCCGGACTGATGGCGGTCACGATGTCGGACCCCGACGGCGCGGCCGGCCCGCTGCCCGCCAGCCCGGTGATCTTCTGTCCGCCGAACCTGGCGGCGCAGGCCTGCGCGCCGGGCAACGAGACCGTGCAAGCCGAAGCCCGTCGCCAGTGGACCTTCTTCACCCCGACCGTGACCCTGCGCCATCGCTTCGACAACGGCGCCAATGTCTATGGCCGCTTCGCCACCGGCTATCGCCCCGGCGGCTTCAACACCAACCTGCCGCCGACGACGGTGCGCTCGCAGATCAGCCAGCAACTGCTCTATGATCCGGAGTACGCCTACTCCTACGAGGTAGGAGCCAAGGGGCGTTGGATGGGCGTCCAACTCGCCGGCGCGCTCTATTACACTTGGACCAACAACGTTCAGGTCGTCAGCGCGCCCTCGTCCCTGTCGCGCGGCTTCATTCTGCAGAACGCCGGCGACGCCCATGTCGCCGGGTACGAGCTGGAAGCTCGCAAGGTCTTCCGCATGGGCGCATCCGACCTGACGCTCTCCGGGGCCCTGAGCGGCCAGATGGGCGAGTTCGAAAGCGGCGCCAGGGCCAAGCTCGACCTCAATGGCGACGGCATCCCCGAAGACGCCGATCTGGGCGGTCAGAAAGTGCCGCGCCTGCGGGACTATCAGTTGAGCATCAACGCGACCTACAACTTCCCGATCACCGATACGCTGCGCGGCTTCGTCTCGGGCGGCTTGCAGGCGGCGGACGGCGGATTTGAGAACCCCGACAACGTCCGGCCCTATGCCGGCTACACCCAGCTCGACGCTCGGGTCGGCGTTCGCAACGACCAGATGCGGCTGTCGATCTTCGGCCGCAACCTGACCGACAAGACCTATGTGACGAACATGGTCAACGCCAACGAGTTCTACAGCGATCCGCGCGTGATCGGCGTGGAACTCGGCTTGGAGTTCTAACCGCATGCCCACAGTCAGACCCATCGCAGCCCTGCTGGTCGCGGCGGGTCTGACATTTTCGGCGGCCGCCCCAGCGGCGGCCGCCGCCGCCCCTACCCCCATCAAGCCTGCGGAGTAACAGTATGAAGCGCTGGATCGTGGCCCTCACCACCGGCTTTCTTGGTGTCGCCTGCATGGGGATGGCTCCCCAGGCCAAACGAACCGATCCCCGGCCCAACGTGATCGTCATCCTGGCGGACGACCTGGGATATGGCGATCTGGGCGTCTATGGCGGCAAGGTCATTCCGACGCCGAACATCGACGCCTTGGCGCGCTCGGGTGTTCGCTATACCGACGCCTACGCCACCGCCGCCGTCTGCGCGCCGTCCCGCGCGGGCCTGCTCGCCGGCCGCCACCAGGCCCGCTTCGGCTTCGAATTCAATCCGGTCGGCCGCGACGAGCAGACCGGCGTGCCGGTCGGCGAAACCAGCATCGCCCAGGTCATGAAATCGGCGGGCTACGCCACCGCCATGATCGGCAAGTGGCATACGGGCCAAGCTCCGGGCTTCCACCCGCTGGACCGCGGCTTTGACAGCTTCTTCGGTTTCATGGGCGGCGCGGCCGCCTACTTCGCCGATCCGAGCGAAAGCGCGCTGCAGGCCGACACCGGCGCCGACGGCGCCATGACCCGCACGCGCTTTCCGATCGTCCGCGGCCATCAGGTCATCGACCAGAAGGGTTATCTGACCGACGTGCTCACCGATGAGGCGGGTAAGTTCATCGGCGCCAACCGCGATCAGCCGTTCTTCCTCTACCTGGCCTACAACGCCCCGCACACGCCGCTGCAGGCGCCCAAGGCCTACACCGACCGGTTCCCCGACATCGCCTCGCCGCACGAACGGCTCTACTCGGCCATGGTCTCGTCGCTCGACGACAACGTCGGGCGCCTGCGCCAGACTCTGCGCGACCAAGGGCTGGAGCGCGACACCGTCATCATCCTGCTCAGCGACAACGGCTGCCCCAACTACATCCGAGGCGCCTGCTCGAACGCGCCGCTGGCGGGCTACAAGGCCTTCCCGTGGGAGGGCGGCGTGCGGGTGCCGTTCATGGTCTCGGCTCCGGGCCGCCTGCCGGCCGGCGCGATCAGCAACCAGGAGATCTCGGTCCTGGACATCATGCCGACCCTGGCCGGACTGGCTCAAGCCCCGCTGCCGGTCGGCGCCGAGGGCCAGAACCTCCTGGCCAAGGCCGCTCCCGAAGCCAAGCCGGCCGACCGCGCGCTGTTCTGGCGCATGGGCCCCAACTACGCCGTCCGCGACGGTCGCTGGAAGCTGCTGGTGGTGAACAAGTCCGACACCGTCCAGGACATGGCCAACATCCTGGGCGCGCCCGTGCCGGACGGGATGAAGGCCGAGGTCTCCCCGCTGGGGCAATGGGTGCTGTTGTTCGACGTCGTCGCCGATCCCGGCGAGAAGCATGACGTGGCCGCCAGCAACCCCGAGGTCGTGGCGCGCCTGACCAAGGCGTTCTCGACTTGGGACGAGACCAATATCGATCCGATGTTCACCAGCCGCCGGCAGTTCAGCTCGGAAGTCGACGGCCGCAAGGTGCAGTTGTTCAATTGACCCGTCTTCTCCTCATGACCTCCTTGTCGGCCTTGGCCCTGGCCGGCTGCGGGGCGAAGGCGGCCAAGCCGACGGCGCGGGCCTGTCCGGTTCAGCCGCTGGGAGAGGTTCATCTCGCCGGCGGCCAGGTGATCCTCGGCGCGGCCGGCCTGCATCCTGAGGAGGGACCGCCCAAGGCGGTGGACGTCGGGCCGTTCTCCATCGATCGGACCGAGGTCACGAACGATCAGTTCGCCGAATTCGTCGCGGCGACAGGCTATGTCACCCTGGCCGAGCGCCCGCCCGATCCGAAGTTCTATCCCGGCGTCCCGCCCGAAGTCCTGAAGCCCTCCTCCCTGGTCTTCGTCGGGGCCGGCGCCAAGGCCGATCGCGATCCAGGCCGCTGGTGGCGCGTGGTCGACGGCGCGAACTGGCGCAATCCCGAAGGTCCGGGCAGCTCGATCAACGGCCAGGGCCGCCGGCCGGTGGTCCACATCGCTCATGAGGACGCCCTGGCCTACGCGCGCTGGCGTCCGCGAGACCTGCCCACCGAGGCGGAGTGGGAGTTGGCGGCGCGCGGCGGTCTGAAGGACAAGACCTATGAGTGGGGCGACACTCCCCCCGAACCCGGCGAGCCGCGGGCCAACACCTGGCAAGGCGTGTTCCCCGCCGTCGATACAGGAGATGACGGCTACCGGGCCCAGACCGCGCCGGTCGGCTGCTTCTCCCCCAATGGACTTGGACTATCGGACATGTCCGGCAACGTCTGGGAGTGGACCAGCGACTGGTATCTTCCCGGCCATGCCCACGGGGAGACCGGACCTGACGTCGATATGGCGATCGATCCCGCCGACGGGGCGCCCAAGCATGTGATCAAGGGCGGCTCGTTCCTGTGTTCCGACGATTTCTGCCTTCGCTACCGACCGGCGGCGCGCCAGGCCGGTCCGCCGGACACCGGTTCATCCCATATCGGCTTCCGAACCGTTCGACGCGGTTAGGCTCGCCGGGCGCTCACAGGTCCGAGCTCAGGCGTTGGGTCTCTTCCAGCGCCTCCAGGACCATCCTGCGCCCCTCGGTTTCGGCGGTGTCCGCATCGCCGGCGGCGATGGCTCGGGCGATCTTCTTCCAACCGCCCGCAGAGCGCCGCCGCCGCGACGCCGACAGCATCGGCGCCCACAGAACCGCCACCTCGCGCTCCAACGCCTGCGATAGCTCCGACACATAAGGCGCCGCGGCCAAGGTGCCGATCAGTTCGGTCAACCTGCGACGGGCGCGGAAGTAGTCGGCGACTTGGGCGCCCTCGTCGGCGGCCACATCGGCCAAGACCTCGGCGCCTTCCAGGATCGCGGCGACCAGCGCCGGCGGGCGCTGCACGCGTTCGGCCGCCAGCCGCATGAACAAGGCGCCGATCTCGGCCCGCATTCGGAAATGCGCGGCTAGGGCCGACGGGTCCATGCTGGCGACGACCGCGCCTGTCCGCGGCGTGATCGTCACCAGCTTTTCGCGTTCCAGGCGCTTAAGCGCCTCGCGCACCGGACCTCGGCTACAGCCGAAGGCGACCGCCAGCGGCGCGGCCCGCAACGGATCGCCGGGCTTGAACTCGCCCACCTGGATCCGATCGCGCAGAGCCGCCGCGATCTGTCCCGGCAGCCCCTCGGGCACGACCTCGGCCTGGGCCGCTATCGGCGCGGTCGCGGCCAGGAAATCGTCGAGCCTGGACGCCATCTAGCGGACAGCCACGATGGCGCGCTGCAACGAGACCCGCTTCAAGGTGTCGATCAGCCGGTCGCCGGCCGCCGGCCGCGCGCGTTCCAAGGCGGCCTGCTCCTGGACCAGCCGCGCCCAGCCGTCGGCGGACAGTTGCGTCGGCAAGGGACCAGCGGCCGCCTCCAACAACGGGGTAAGCTGTCGCCAAACGCGATCGACCTCGTCCAGCGGCGCTTCACGCCGCGAAATCACGCTGGCCCCGCGCCGCTCGGGAACCACGACCGCGCCCAGTGACTGCAGCCGGCTGATCGCCTCGCGCGCGCCCGTATGAGTGCAGCCGCACGCCTCCACCAGCCAGCGCTCGGGCAAGCGCTGCCCCGGGACCAACTCGCCGGCCAGAACCGCGGTCAGCACGGTCTCGACGATGGAATCGAGGCTCCCGTTCGCAGCGGGGCTGTTCAGCGTACCGCCGGCCACGGCGTCTCCTTCAAACGGCCAGTGCGGCCAAGGCCCGATCATCACTGATTCTGCCTCGTTCCGTCCGGCGTCTTAGATCGTCAACATGCGGACGGCGGCCAATAGCGACCGTCCAGTCGTCGCCACCTGCCCAGCGTCGACACAACGCATGTCATCGCTCCGGGCGTGGTGAAAACGGTGCGCGCCCAGGATTCCGAAGCAACGCTCATAACCCGCCGCAAGGATCTCGCCCAGTTCGCCTGCGGCGCCCGCCTCGTCGCCATAGGCCTCCTCCAGGCCGACCTGACCCTTGAACGCCTGGCGCAGGGCGCCGACCAGCGCCGGTCGGCCGATCAGGAACCGCTGTGGATCGACGCTCGGCAGCGGCCCTAGTTGCCCATCGGCCTCGTGCCAGTCGCGCGCCGCCAGCGCGGCGCCCAGATGCGCCCACAGCCGCGTGTCTTCCGGCCGCGGGGCCAAGGCGCTTTTGAGGAACACATGCCCCCCGAGGTTCTCATATTCATGCCCCGAGGTGCTGATGAAGATCAGGTCCAGCGGACACTCCCGGCTCGCCCAGCGCGCCAGGCCAAGCCAGGCGGCGATCCCGCCGCCGCGCTCACCCATGCAGTCGAACCATCCCGAGCGTGGCGTGGACACCACCAACCGCCGGCCTGCGCCGCGCTCCAGGCTGCCGATCAAATTGTAGGCGCCACGCCGCCCGCTCTCGCCCTCGACCCGCAGTCGGCCGGTCTCGCCGCGCGCCGCCGCCGCCAGCAACCGCGCGCCCTGCTTCGTTCCCGCCGTGACGACAGGAAACGCCATAGCCTCGTCGGCTTGCGCGTTCAGCGCCAGCGCCTCGCCGGTCGGCCCATCGGTGATCAGCACCACCGCCGCCGCGCCCTGGGCGGCGGCTGCAGCGAGCAGCTTACGTACAGCCGGAGAATGGGCGCTCGACCAACGGCCGTAAGGCAGGCGGGCCACGGCGATGGCTCCGGTCAGCGACTGATCGGGCCATGGCTCCAACCTGACCAGCCGCGCCTTCAGGCCGCCCGCCGCGGTCGCCGTCACCGGCGCATGCGCGATCAGTCCGTCCACCGCCCCGTCTTCCAGGATCAGCGTCACGACACGCGGCTCAAAGAAAGGGACCTCTATGGCCTGCCGCTGCGTGCGAAAGCCGAGCCGTTCGATCTCGTCGCTCAGCCAAGCCCCCGAGGCCTGGTCCCCGGCCCCGCCGGACGCCTTCACGCCGAAGCTGGCGTAACGAGTCAGGTCGCGGGCGACTTGCCCCGGATCGAAGACGTCCTTCACGGATCCCGCGGCCATGGCGCGCTCCACGGTCATGGCGCCGATCCCCGCACCCAAAATTACGCTGCGACGGGTGGCCATGTCGAACTCCTCTGCTTCGCCGACCTAGGCAGGGCGTCTCGCAGATGTCAATAATTGGCACCTAATCGAGGGTGAATTTCAGATAGGCGGCAATTTAAACGATCAAAGGAGCCTGAAAAGTAGCCTATCAGGCTCCGCCTTGAGCCACCCGAAGTTGATTAATTGCCAATTATTGACACTTCATATTTGCCCGTCATACAAGGAGGCCGTCGCTTCGAGCGATCCAGGATAATTCGGGGGATGATGTCGATGAGCAGTTACAAAGCAGCCGCCCTGGCTTGCGTCAGCGCAATTTCGCTGATCGCCGGAGAGGCCAGCGCCCAGGCGGCGCACGCCGAGCCTGCGGAACTGGGCGAGGTGGTCGTCACCGCCCGCCGCCGCGAGGAACGTCTGATCGACGTGCCGGTCGCCGCTTCGGTCGTCTCCTCGGCGACCCTGGCCGACCGCGGCGGCGCGGGCTCCACCGGCGAGCTGCTGTCCGGCCAGCCGAGCGTTCGCTTCAACAACCTGACCTCCTCGATCACCTCCGAGGTCTCCATGCGCGCCTCGTCCACGGCGCGCGCCACCAACGGCGACCCCAGCGTCGGCCTCTACCGTAACGGCGCCTACATCGGCGGCGGCGGCATCGGCGGACGTAACTTCGCGCGGATCGACACCTTCGACGTCGGCCGGGTCGAGGTGCTGCGCGGCACCCAGGGCGCGCTCTACGGCCGCAACGCCGTCGGCGGCGCGGTGAACATCGTCTCGGCCCGCCCGGAGTTCGACAACAGCGGCTTCGTCGACACCAAGTATGGCTTCGAGAACCAACGCGGCCAGGTTCAGGCGGTCGTCAATCTGGCGGCCACCGACGAACTGGCGTTCCGCTTCGGCGCCGACTACGTGCACCAGGAAGACGGCTTCTTCTACAACCCCGTCAACGACGTGCATTTCGACCAGGAAAAGGGGCTGAGCCTGCGGGCCCAGGCGCGCGTGTCCAAGGGTCCGGCCGACGTCACCCTGCTCGTTGAGAACCAGCAACTCACCACGCCGGCCATCACCTACCAGATCGCCATTCCGGCCGGCTCGCCGGGCTTCCCCGGCGGCTACATCCAGGACCAGTTCAACTATCCCTGGAACACCAGCCCGATCGCCAAGCAGAACATCAGCGCCGCCATGCTGTCGGCCGACATTGATCTCGGCTGGGCACGCCTGACCTCGACCACCCTCTTCCGCATCCGCGAGTCGATGTACTCGCTGGACAATGACGGGGTGAACCCGCAGGAGCTGGCCCGCGCCCGCGCCGCCGGCCAGGTCGGCGCCAACACCGCAATCGACCCGAACAGCGCCTCGGTCACCGCCGACCGGACCAAGACCTTCAGCCAGGACGTTCACCTGGCCGGCGATCTCTTCAACGGCGACCTGAACTGGTTGGCCGGGGCCGAGGTGATGACCCAGGAGAGCCGCTACTCGGTCACGACCGCCCGCACGCCCACCGCCGCCGCGCCTTCGATCGGCTCTGTGGAATCGGCCGCGCAGACCTACGACTCCTGGGCCGCCTACGGTTCGTTGACCTACGACGTCACCGACGCGCTGAGCCTGACCGGGGAACTGCGCTACACCTCCGACGACAAGACCCTGACCTCGCGCCTGCGCGACCGGATCACCAATCAGCTCGTCGGCGGCCCGGCCCGGGTTATCGACGGGACCAGTTCGCCGGAAAACCTCTCCTACAACGTCACCGCCTCATATCGCCTGCCGATGGAGCTGTTGGCCTACGCCAAGGTCGGCACCAGCTATCGCGCCGGCGGCTTCAACCGCAACCTTGGCGACCTGCGCCAGCCGGTCGAGGTTCCCGTGGCCTATGACGACGAAACCTCGCGCAGCTACGAGCTTGGCCTGAAGGGCGCGCCGCTGTCGGGCGTCTACATGGCGATCGCCGGCTATCGCACCGAGTTGACCGACATGATCGCCCAGCTCGACAACGGCTGCCGGATCACCAACGCCGTGTGCCCGACCAACGCCACCACCTTCCTGACCAATGTCGGCGATGCGCGTTCCTGGGGCGTCGAGGCTGAACTCACCGCCCGCTACAATCTCGGCCCGGGCCGCCTTCGGCTGTCGCTGAACGGCTCGCGGCAAGGTGGCGAGGTCACGTCCGGTCTCTATTCCGGCCTTTCCCTACCCCAGACGCCCGACTGGCTGGCCTCCGCCGAAGCCAACTACCGCATGCCGGTCGCCGGCTTCGAGGCCTTCGGCAACATCGCCTACAACGGCCAGTGGGGCGGGGTTCAGGACCTCACCGCCACCACCTTCAAGCTCTCCGACTTCCAGGTGGTGAACGCGCGTCTCGGCGTCGACATCGGCGATGTTCAGCTCGCGGCCTTTGTGGACAACGTCTTCGACACGGTCTTCATCGTCGGCCGAGACGTCAACAGCCGCCGCTACAGCCGCCCGCGCGTCACCGGCGTGCAACTGCGCTACAACTGGTAGGGGGACAGGGCCATGACTGATCGTCGGCGTTTCTTGGCGGGCGGCGCGGCCGTCGTCGGAGTCCTGGCCACCGGCGCGGCGCAAGCCGCGCCCCTCCCCTTGCAGGCCGCAGCGCGCGAGATGGCGCTGTACGGTCTGCCGTTGCTCGAAATGGCCGCCACCCGCGCCCGGGCGTTTGGCAAGGGCCTCACGGCCAATCGCTTCCGCCACTCGCGCATCCTGACCACGGCCAAGACTCAGACGGTCACCCAGCCCAACAACGACACGCTCTATTCGTCGGCGTGGCTGGATCTCTCGGCCGGGCCGGTACGCCTCACCCTGCCCTTCAGCGGCGAGCGTTATCTTTCGCTGGCCCTGGTCGACATGTTCACGAACAACTTTGCGGTGCTGCCTGGCGGCGACGCCCGCGAGGTGCTCATTATCGGTCCAGGGGCGCCGGACCTCCCCGGCGCGATCCGCGCTCCGACCAACTGGGTCTGGGCCCTGGTCCGCACCCTGGTCGCCGGCCCCGAAGACCTGGCTGCGGCCCACGCCATTCAAGACGGCCTGCTCGCGTCCGGCCCCCCGGTCGCTCAGCCCCTGCCGTAGCGTTGCGCAGCGCGCCCTGGCCCGAGGTCTTCGCCGCCATCCAGGCGCTGCTGTTCGACTCTCCCCCGCCGGCCGCCGACGCGCCGCTGCTGGCCGCCACGGCGGCCCTCGGCATCACGTCAGGCACGCCGTTCGATCCCACGCGCTTCTCACCCGCCGAGGGCGCGCAGATCGCCGCGGGTCTGGCTCAAGCCCTGGCCATAGCCCGCCAAGGCAACGAGACCGGCCCGCGCCTTGGCGGCTGGCTCTACCCCCAGGCCAATCTCGGCGACTACGGCAAGGACTATCGCTATCGCGCCCAGATCGCGCTCAGCGGATTGGGCGGGTTGCCGATCGCCGAGGCGCTCTACCTCCAGGCGCTGTCTCCCGAAGGGCTCACGCAAATCGACAGCCGCAAGGCTTGGCGCCTGCGCTTCGCGCCAGGCGCCCTGCCGCCCGTCGACGGCTTCTGGTCTCTGACCATCTATGAGGTCACGCCCGACGGACAGGCCTTCCTGATCGACAATCCGTCGCAGCGCTACGCGTTCGGCGACCGTACTCCCGATCTCGTCCGTGGCCGTGACGGCGGGGTGGAGATCCTGATCTCCGCCGCCGCGCCGCCAGCCGTCGATCAGGCCGTAAACTGGCTTCCCGCCCCGACGTCCGGTCGGCCGTTCCTGCTCAGCTTCCGAGCCTACCGGCCACGGCCCGAGCTCATCTCGGGTCACTATCGGATGCCGGCCCTCACGGCACTCTAGGCGGCGGCCGGATCGGGGCTCCGCTGGCTGAGCCTCGGTTCGCCCGGCCGCTGATCAGGATCATGGCCGCCCGCCTCAGCCCTTCTTCACCCGCTGCTCGATCCTGTCGCCAACATCAGGATCGATGGCTTTCCAGTAGTCGAAGGCGCGCTCGAGCACGGGCGAGCGAACCCCGCCCAGCAGACTACCGGCCACCTGATCGACCAGCGCGGCGCGCTGGGCGTCGTCGAACACCTCGCGGACCAGGATGCCTGCCTGAGTGAAATCGTCGTCCTCCGCATGGAGCGTGTAGGCGCTGCGGACCATCTCGCCGTCCGCTTCCCAGCCGTCGGCGACCAGCCCGGTTTCATCCGCCCAAGGCCGGCTGGCGCTGTTGGGCGCGTAGGTGGGCGCATCGCCGCTGTGCGCATAGTTCATCTGGCCGTCGAACATGTAGGTGTTCACGGCGACCTTCGGCTGGTTGACCGGCAGTTGATGGAAGTTGGTCCCGATGCGGTGGCGCTGCGCGTCGTTGTAGGCGAACGCCCGGCCCAGCAGCATCTTGTCGGGCGACAGGCCGATGCCCGGCACCGTATTTCCCGGCGAGAACGCCGCCTGCTCGATCTGGGCGAAGAAGTTCTCCGGGTTGCGGTTCAGGGTCATCGTGCCGACCTTGATCAGCGGATAATCCTTGTGCGGCCAGGTCTTGGTCAGGTCAAAGGGATTGATCCGGTAGGCCTTGGCCTCGGCGTAGGGCATGACCTGCACCGACAGGTCCCAGATCGGATGCTCGCCGCGGGCGATCGCCTCGAACAGGTCGCGGCGATGGAAGTCCGCGTCGGCGCCCGACATGGCGGCGGCCTCGGCGTTGTTGAAGAACGCCATGCCCTGACGGGTGTGGAAGTGGTACTTGACCCAGAACTTCTCGCCCTTGGCGTTGATCCACATATAGGTGTGGGAGCCGTAGCCGTTCATGTTCCGCCAGGTGCGCGGCAGGCCGCGCTCGCCCATCAGATAGGTCACCTGGTGGGCGGTCTCCGGGTTGTTGGTCCAGAAATCCCACTGCATGTGATTGTCGCGCAGGCCGGAGTCGGCCAGCCGCTTCTGGCTACGGATGAAGTGCGGGAACTTCATCGGGTCGCGAACGAAAAACACCGGGGTGTTGTTGCCCACGAGGTCGTAGTTGCCTTCGTCGGTGTAGAACTTCAGCGAGAACCCGCGCACGTCGCGCCAGGTGTCGGGGCTGCCCTGTTCGCCGGCGACGGTGGAGAACCGCGCCAACATCTGCGTGGCGGCGCCCTTCTGGAACAGCGCGGCCTTGGTGTAGGCCGAAACGTCCTCGGAGACCTCCAGCACGCCGAAGGCGCCGGAGCCCTTGGCGTGGGGTTGGCGCTCGGGAACTTTCTCCCGATTGAAGTGCGCCATCTGCTCCAGGAAGTGAACATCGTGGAGCAGGATCGGACCGTCGGGCCCGACGGTCAGCGAATTGCGATCGCTGGGCGCCGGCGCGCCCGTGCTCATGGTCGAGCCCTTGGTCTTGAAATCCGACACGCGCCTGCTCCTCCCGCGACAAAAATCTATTGGCCGAGCCGGTAAGGTCGCATCCGGCTCTTGCCTTAAAGAAGCTCGCCGCTTTCGCCGTCGAAGTCCATCGCGATAGCGGCTGTACTCCAGATCCCCCCACCAGGCCGGCAAAGCCGCCAGCGACAGGTCAGAGCGCCACGAGCACCGGACCTGAATTGACCGGTTGCTGTCGTGGGCCTGATCGCCGCCTGGCGGGGGTTCTCCGTGCGCTATGCCATGCTGGGCTTGTGGATGGCCTTGTTCGCGACCGTCACACGCCGTGCGCCGCGCGTCAGGCACTCTTCAGCCTGGCGGTTCACAGCGTCGACCATTTCGGCCACCGTGGGAATGTCGTGGATCAGGCCCTGGCTCTGACCGACGGTCCAGATGCCGTCGTCGGTGTCGCCCTTGCCCATGACGTTGGTGCGGCCGCGGATGCCCGCCACCAGATGGCGAACGTCGTCGATCGTCTTGCTCGCGTCCTGCTGGATGCGCACCACCTCCTCGGAGACGGTGTTGCGTGCGACGCGGCTGGTGTTGCGCAAGGTGCGATTGGTCAGCAGCGTATCGCGCTCGGTGTTCTCGACGATCTTGCGCTTCACGTTCTCATGGATGGCGCATTCCTGGGTCGCCATGAAGCGGGTGCCCATGTTGACGCCGTCGGCCCCCAAGGCCAGGGCGGCTGCGAGACCACGCCCATCGGCCATGCCGCCTGAAGCGATGACCGGCACATCGACCGCGTCGACCGTCGCCGGCAACAGCACGACCAGGCCGACATCGTCTTCGCCGGGGTGGCCGGCGCACTCGAACCCGTCGATCGACACCACGTCGACGCCGTAGCGCACGGCGGTGACCGCGTGGCGGACCGAGGTGCATTTGTGGATGACCTTCACGCCGTTGGCCTTGAAGTCCGGCAAGTGATCGGTGGGATTGCGGCCGGCCGTCTCGACGATCTTGATGCCCGCCTCGATGATCGCCTGCCGATATTCGTCATAGGGAATGGGATTGAGCGACGGCAGCAGCGTCAGATTGATGCCGAAGGGCTTGTCCGTGAGGTCGCGGCAGCGCTGGATTTCCTTCCAGAGCTCCTCGGCCGAAGGCGAGTGGTGCGCGACGATGAAACCCAGCGCGCCGGCGTTGGCCACGGCCGCCACCAGGGGCGCGTAGCCGACGCCGGTCATTCCACCCATGACAATGGGCGTCTCGATGCCGAACATATCCGTAATGCGGGTGTTGATCATGAGCTTGCCGTCCCTATGATTTTTTGTCTGAAAGCCATGCTGTCAGGCTGTTTGAATGGCCGGAGTATTCACGCGTGCCAAGACAGGCCGCAAGCCCAGACCTAGGGCGGCGGCGAACTCGCCGCCCGCCCTACCCTGGAGCGGCTGCAGGTTCCAAGTCGCGGCGGGCGCGCACGACCAGCACGTCGTTTGGCGCCCCATCGACAATACGCCGCGCCGTTCCGCCGATGAAGACGTGGAACATGATCCCCCTGCCGAAGGCTCCGATCACGGTAAGGTCAGCATCCTGCTCGACGATGTATCTCCGAAGCATCGTCTCGGGCGGACCATGTTCGATCAGTGGATGGACCCGCGCCCGAATATCCGGCGGCAACTCGGCTTCCTCAAGGAACGTCCCGATGGTCGCGATCTCCATGGCCGCGAAATCGTGACTGAGCTGACTGTCGAGCATAAGCGCGCGGTAGGGCATCTCGAACGCATGCATGAGAGTGAAGGTGGCGTTTGGAAACAGCTCGGCCGCGACGCTCAACCCGTGTCGGGATTCCTCGGTGAAATCGGTACCCACCAGGACGTGACGATAGGGGCCTGCAGGCCGGGTTTTGACCACAAGGACCGACACCGGGGACTTGCGGACAAGATGTTCGACCGTGTTGCCCAGCAACATCCGCCCGAACAGTTCGTCCCTCGCCGTGCCCATGACGATCAGATCGCACTCCTCACGCTCGGCGGTTTCCAGGATCACCCGAACGGGATCGCCCTCTTCGATGTGAATCGTCAGGTTCTCGACCTCCTCGCGCAGGTCGCGGCGGACCTGACGCTCGATGGCGATCGCCGCCTCCGGCGGGCGTCGCCAGGACGGCGTTTCCTCACGACCCGTCCAGCCGCCGCCAGACGCCGGCTCAATGGCGTGGACGACCACCAGCTCCGCCGACCACTGACGTGCGAGTTGGGCGGCGCGGTCGAGAGCACGGTCGCCGCGAGCGCTGAGATCGGTCGCCAATAAGATCCGCCGCGGCGGAGATCGCGGCCAGTTCTGATCAATCATATTCGCGCGGCTCCGGACAATACTCAGCTTCAAAAACTCACGTTCGAGCTAATTTTAAGAACCACATCAGCAACACCAAGATGTGATCGACCGTCGTTGGGGCATTTTCCGAACATTACTGATCATCGCCCACGATCACCACCGGCCGGGCATCCACATCCCTGCATTTTCCTTTATGGAGCAGCGCGATCAACCCTTGAAATGAATCGATCTGTCCGGGAAAATAAGGCGCGTATCATTGCGCCCCGACACCTCGATCCCCCAGGAAGGAAGCCGGACGGCGATGCCGTACGACGTGATGCTCATCACCATCGTCGGCCTTCCGTTCGCAGCAAGCCTTGCGGCGCTGTTCATGCGCGCCAACGCCCGCAATCTCGCCGCTTGGCTGGCGACGGGCGTCGCCCTGGTCACCCTGCTGCTGGCGGTTCTGGTCTATCCCTCCATCGCGGGCGGGGGCGTCGTTCGCCATGTCGTCAGTTGGGTTCCGAGTCTGGGCCTGGACCTGACGCTCAGAGTGGATGGGTTCACCTGGCTGTTCCTGATCCTGATCTGCGGGATCGGCGCGCTCGTGGGAATATACGCCCGCTATTACATGTCGCCGGACGATCCGGTTCCGCGCTTCTTCTCCTTTCTCCTGGCCTTCATGGGTTCGATGCTCGGCATCGTCATGGCCGGCAACGTCATCCAGTTGGTCTTCTTCTGGGAGCTGACCAGCCTCTTTTCCTTCCTCCTGATCGGCTACTGGCACCACGGCGCGGCGGCGCGCGACGGCGCGCGGATGGCGTTGATCGTGACCTCCGCAGGCGGGCTTTGCCTGTTGGCGGGGCTGCTCATTGTTGGGCGGATCGTCGGTAGCTACGACCTGGACGTCATTCTCGCCTCGGGCGACCTTATCCGCACCCATCGCCTCTACGAACCGGCCCTGGTCCTGATCCTGCTGGGCGCCTTCACCAAGAGCGCGCAGTTTCCGTTCCACTTCTGGCTGCCGCACGCGATGTCGGCGCCGACCCCGGTCTCGGCCTATCTGCACTCGGCCACGATGGTGAAGGCCGGCGTCTTCCTGCTCGTTCGCTTCTGGCCAGTGCTTTCGGGCACGCCCGAATGGTTCTGGCTGGTGGGCTCGGCGGGTCTCCTGACCCTCGTCCTGGGCGCCTATTTCGCCATGTTCCAACAGGACCTGAAGGGGATCTTGGCCTATTCGACCATCAGCCATCTGGGCCTGATCACGCTGCTTCTCGGCATGGGAAGTCCGCTGGCCTGCGTCGCGGCCATCTTCCACATCGTCAACCACGCGACCTTCAAGGCCTCGCTGTTCATGGCCGCCGGCGCGATCGACCATGAAGCCGGGACCCGCGATCTGCGGCGGTTGGGCGGCCTGCGCCACTTCATGCCCGTCACCGCGACCTTGGCCATCATCGCCAGCGCCGCCATGGCCGGGGTGCCGCTCCTGAACGGCTTCCTGTCGAAGGAGATGTTCTTCGAGGAAGCGCTGGGCGCCCGTTGGGGGTCGGCGCTGGACGTTGTTCCCACCTTGGCCGCCGTGCTCGCGAGCGCTTTCGGGGTGACCTACGCCTTGCGCCTGGTCGTCGGCGTCTTCTTCGGACCCGTCCCCGACAACTTGCCAAAACGCCCCCATGAGCCGCCACGCTGGATGCTGCTGCCGATCGGCTTCCTGGTGGCGGCCTGCCTCCTGGTCGGCATGTTCCCCGCGCCGGTGATCGGCCCCTTCCTGCAGGCCGCGTCGATCTCGGTGCTCGGCGCCCAGACCCCGACCTACAGCCTGGCGGTGTGGCATGGCTTCACGCCGGCGCTGTTGATGAGCATCGTAACCCTGGCCGCGGGGACCCTGCTCTATCTCACCCGCCGCGGCTGGCTCGCCCGCCAGGACCGCGCCCCGCTCACCGGCGGCCTCAATGGCAAGGCCATATTCGAGCGCCTTCTCCATCTGCTCGCCAAGACCGCGCCCCGATGGTTGGAGCGCCGTTTCCCCAGCCGGCGGCTGCAGCCCCAGCTTCTCATGATCATCCTGGCCGCGGCGCTGGCGGCGGCGCTGGCGGTCGGCAACTCGCCCGCCGCCCTCGAACCGCTGCGGTGGTCGAGCATCGACCCGGCCTTTGCGCTGCTCTGGGTCCTGGGCGGCGCGTGCGCGGCCGGCGCGGCGGTGCTGGCCAAGTTCCATCGTCTCGCCGCGCTTATCCTCACGGGCGGCGCGGGGCTGGTGTCCTGCATCAGCTTCGTCTGGCTCTCGGCGCCCGATCTGGCCGCCACCCAGCTGTTGGTCGAAGTCGTCACCACCATACTCATCCTGCTGGGATTGCGCTGGTTGCCGCGCCGCATCGAGGTCCAGACGCCGGCCAGCGATCGCCTGGCGCGGTTTCGGCGGCGTCGCGACATGGTGATCGCCATAACCGTCGGGCTAGGCCTGGCCACCCTCGCCTATGGCGTGATGATGCATCCGGTCGAAGACTCCATTTCGCGCTTCTTCCTGGAGCGCGCCTATTCCGAAGGCGGGGGCCGCAACGTCGTCAACGTCCTGCTCGTTGATTTCCGCGCGTTCGACACCCTCGGCGAGATCACCGTCCTGGCCATCGTCGCCTTGACGGTCTTCGCCTTGCTCAGGCGCTTTCGACCGAGCGCCGAAAGCGTCGGCGCTCCGGCCCAGCAGCGCTATCAGAACGCGATGGACGAACGGGCCCCCGACCGCAGCGTCGGCCACACCCTGACGAGCTACCTGATGATCCCGGGCCTGATCATTCAGCTGATGTTCCCCGTCATCCTGCTGTTCGGCTTGCACCTGTTCCTTCGCGGCCACGACCTGCCCGGCGGCGGCTTTGCGGCGGGGATCACCATCTCGGTGGGGTTGATTCTGCTCTACATGGCCGGCGGCGCCCGCTGGGTCGAATCCCGACTGCGCGTGGCCCCGGTCCGCTGGATCGGCCTGGGCCTGCTGACCGCCGCGGGCACGGGGCTGGGCTCTCTGCTGTTCGGCTACCCCTTCCTCACCGCCTATTTCCGCTATCTCGACCTCCCGATCTTTGGGCGCGTCCCCCTGGCTACCGCCGTGCTGTTTGATCTGGGGGTGCTGATGCTGGTGGTCGGGGCGACTTCGCTGATCCTGATCGCCCTGGCTCACCAGTCGTTGCGGCGCCCTCGCCCGGCGGCGCCAAGCGCCGAGACACGCCCCTCCGAACCGGCTGGAGATCGCTGATGGAGCTTGTCCTGGCCGCGGCGATCGGCGTGCTTTCGGCGTCCGGAATCTGGCTGATCCTGCGGCCGCGAACCTTCCAGGTGATCATCGGCCTGACCCTGATCTCCTATGCGGTGAACCTGTTCATCTTCTCCACCGGCGGCCTGCGGGTCGGCGCTGACCCCGTGCTCAAGGCTGGAGCCACCGATCCTGGGCGCTACGCCGACCCCCTGCCCCAGGCCCTAGTGCTTACGGCGATCGTCATCAGTTTCGCGACCACCGCGCTGTTCCTGGTCGTGCTGCTCGCCTCTCGGGGTCTGACCGGCGTGGACCATGTCGATGGCGAGGAGGACGAAACGCCATGAGCGCCCACCTCCTCGTCGCTCCGATCATCGTGCCCCTGCTGGTCGGGGCGCTTCAACTGCTCGTCGGCGACCGGCGGCCAGGCCTCAAGTCGGCCCTGGGCCTGACCTCCTGCGTCGCCCTGCTGGTAATATCGATCGCCCTGCTCCGCATGGCGGGCGATCCGCCTGGCGGCGGCGCTCTCGGCGGCGTCTACCGGATCGGCGATTGGGCGACGCCTTTCGCCATCGTCCTGGTCGCCGACCGCCTTTCTGCGGTGATGGTGGCCCTGACTGCCGTCCTTGGTCTGGCGACCTTGCAGTTCTCGCTCAGGCGCTGGGCGCGGATAGCCCCCCACTTCCATCCGCTGTTCCAGTTCATGCTGATGGGCCTCAACGGCGCCTTCCTGACCGGCGACCTGTTCAATCTGTTCGTCTTTTTCGAAGTGCTGCTCGCCGCTTCCTACGGCTTGGCGATGCACGGTTCAGGCCCCCGCCGGGTCGGGGCGGGTCTGCATTACATCGTGATCAATCTGGTCGCCTCGATGCTGTTCCTCATCGGCGTCAGCCTGATCTTCGGCGTGACGGGCACGCTCAACATGGCGGCTCTTGCCCAGCAGATACCCAAGGTGCCCGAGAACACGCGCAACCTGCTGCACGCCGGGGCGGCGATCCTGGGCGTCGCCTTCCTCATCAAGGCCGCGATGTGGCCGCTCGGCTTCTGGCTGCCCCGCACCTATGACGCCGCCGCGCCGCCGGTCGCGGCGATGTTCACGATCATGACCAAGCTCGGGATCTACGTCCTGCTGCGCCTCAGCCTGCTGTTGTTTGGCGACGACGCCGGGCCGTCAGCCGGCTTCGGTGACCAGTGGCTGATGGTGGGAGGCGCGGCGACGCTGAGCGTCGGCATGATCGGCATGCTTGCGGCCAAGGACCTGGGCCAGATCGCCGGCTATAGCCTTCTGGTGTCGGCCGGCACGCTGCTGGGCGCGGTCGGCTTCGGCGATCCGTCGGTCACCAGCGGGGCCATGTTCTATCTCGTCGCCTCTACATTAGGGGCGGCCGCTTTCTTCCTGCTGGCGGGCGTCATCGCACCTGACGGCGACGACGAGATCGACGACGTCCTGGAAGCCTACAACCCGAACAATGCGCCCCTGTTCGCCGAGGAGGACGAGACCATCGTCTCGATTTCGGCGCCCGCCGCGGTGCTTAGCGCGGCGTTCCTGGCTTGCACCTTGATGGTGGCGGGGCTGCCGCCCTTTTCCGGGTTCCTGGCCAAGTTCGCGATGCTGTCGCCGATGATCGACGCGCAAAGCCAGCCGCCGATCCCTGGGAGCGGGGTGGTCCTGTTCGGCCTGATCATCCTCTCAAGCCTGTGCGCATTGATCGCCATGGTCCGGGCCGGCATTCAGATCTTCTGGGCTGATCCGGACCGGACGTTCCCGACCGTCCGCCTCTATGAGATCGTCCCGGTTCTTGGCCTGCTCGGGCTCTGCTTGTTGCTCACCGTCGCCGCCGAAGGCCCGATCGGCTACATGCGCGGCGTCGCCGACCAGGTTCACTCTGCGAGCATCTATGTCTCGGGCGTGCTGCCCGAGCCACCGGAGGCGCGCCGACCATGAGACGTTGGCTGCCCTATCCGGCGCTCTCGGCGTGCCTTCTGATCATCTGGTTGCTGCTCAACCAGACCCTTGCGCCAGGGCAGTTCGTGGTCGGCGCCCTGTTGGCCATCGGCCTGGCCAAGGTGTTCCAGCAGCTTGGCGCCCCGACGCCCCGTATGCGCAATTCGCACAAGCTCCTGCTGCTGGCCTACCGGGTCAGCCTGGACGTCGTGCGATCGAACTACGCCGTCGCCAAGATCATCATCCTGGGCCGGAGCCGCGCCGTGAGTTCGGGCTTCGTCGCCGTGCCGCTGCGCCTAACCGACCACTATGGTCTGGCGGTGCTGGCCTGCATCATCACCTCGACGCCCGGAACCATCTGGGTGAGCTACGACGCCAACCACGACGTCTTGCTGATCCATGTTCTTGATCTGGTGAACGAGGAAGTCTGGCTCCGTACCATTGGCGATCGCTACGAAAGCCTGTTGCTGGAGATATTCGAATGAGCACCACCCTCTTGGGCGCCGCGGTGATCTCGGCGCAGGTCTTACTCGTCCTGGCCATGAGCTTTTCGCTCTTCCGCATGATGTTCGGCCCACGCGCCCAGGATCGCGTGCTGGGTCTCGACACCTTCTACGTGAACGGCATGTTGCTGCTGGTGACCATCGGGGTTCGGACCGGCAGCACCCTCTATTTCGAGGCCAGCCTGATCATTGCGCTGCTCGGCTTCGCCGGCACCGTCGCCTTGTCGAAATTCCTTATGCGCGGCGAGGTGATCGAATGACGCCCATGGCCGAACTGCCCCTGTGGGCGTCCATCCTCGTCTCGGCGCTCCTGCTGCTGGGCGCGCTTCTGGCCTTCACCGGTTCGTTTGGACTGTTGCACCTCAACAGCTTCTATAAGCGCGTCCACGCGCCGACCCTGGGGACCACGCTCGGGGCCTTTTGCATCCTCGCCGGATCGATCGCCTATTTCTCGGTGTCCCAATCACGCCCCGTGCTGCACGAGGTGTTGATCGGGGTCTTCCTGACCTTGACCACCCCGATCACCCTGATGCTGCTGGTGAGAGCCGCGCTTTACCGCGACCGCGCGGAAGGCTCGCCGGACGTCCCCCATCTGGATCTGCCTGAATAGGGCGAGGCCGCTTCCAAATCGCCCGCCTATCTATCTGGAATCTACTCCCGGTCCGTTTGCGGCCCGGGCGGGTTGCGCCGATGATCGGTGAATTCGGCTGCGCGGCGTGTGCGCTCCTGCGCATAGGCCGCGCTTGGCTGGCCGCGCATATCTGTCCAGGGGACCAGGGCGTCGCAAGCCGGACAGCGTCCGTCCAGCTCGAGCTCCGCGCCGCAGCTCCGATGGAACATTCGCGTCGCCGGCGGCTCGCTTTCAGGTTTGCACCACCGCTCGCCCCAGGTTCTCAGCGCCAGGATGACCGGCATCAGATGGACGCCCTTCGGCGTCAGCCGGTATTCGTGTCGCGGCGGGCGTTTCGAGTACGGGTGGCGCTCGACCAGGCCGTCGGCTTCCAGGCGCTTCAGGCGGGCCGCGAGCATCTGGCTCGTGGCGCCCGTCTGCGCCTGCAGATCCTGAAAGCGGCTTTGTCCCAGCAGCAGTTCACGCACGATCAGGATCGACCAGCGGTCCCCCACCAGGCCGGTCGAATGCGCGATCGGACACAGAGTGTCGTCGCCGACGTCGTACTCAGAAGCGCCCATCCGCTGTCTCATCCTTAGCTTTGACCGCGATCAGTTTGGATCGGCTGAATTTCCAGGTCGTTCGACCCTATGAATTTCACACCATCATTGTCCACTTCGTTTCTCAAACATGACGCCTGCGTCATTTTTGAGTCGCTTTGATTTTGGAAGTTGCTATCGTCCGGTCAGATCCTGAAAAAATGGACAGGGAGGACAGGTCATGGCGGACGGCTCACACGACCCGAAAACGCTGCGCGCGAGGATCGGAATTTCGCACGCCGACGAGCGGCGGATCGCGGTGGAGCTATCGCCCGCGTTGGCCTGGCCGACGCTGTTTCTGGCCGTGGCCTTGCCCACGACCTTGATCACCGTCATCGCGCTGGGCTTCACCGGCGCCCTGCCCTTATGGGCCTGCATGCCGATCCTGGTGATCGTCTCCTACGCCCACTACACGCTGGTCCATGAAGCCGTCCACGGCAACGTGGTCTCCAAGCCGAAGGGCGCGGCCTGGATCAACACGCTCGTCGGCTGGATCGGCGCGCTGGGCATGGGCATGGGCTGGCCCGCCCTACAACGCACCCATGTGCTGCATCACTCCCACACCAACACCGAGCGTGATCCCGACATTTCCGTAAAGGGCACCTTCGTGCAGTTGATCCGGAAGTGGGTGGTGGCGCTTCCCATGTCGTTCATACCGATGGTCACGCTGCGTTTCGTCAACGCCGAGCGTTACAAGCGGCTCGGGACGATCCTCAGCCCAGCCGAGATCGCCCAGGTCTCCGCGGTCACCCTGTTCAACCTGACGCTCCTGGTCGCCGCTATTGCGACCGGCCACGTCGCCGAATGGCTGATGCTCTGGTTCCTGCCGACGCGTCTGGGCACGCTGCTCCTGAACATCTTCTTCCAGTGGCTGCCACACCACCCGTTCGACCAGACCGAACGCTACCGGAACACCCGGGTCAGCCTGTGGGCGGGCGGCACGTTCCTGACGCTCCAACAGAACCTGCACCTTGTGCATCACCTGTGGCCCAGCGTGCCCTTCTACAACTACGCGCGCCTCTTCCGGAGGCTTCGCCCCGTGCTGAAGGCGGAGGGCTCGCCCATCGAAGGCTTTATGGTCGGGCCTCAGCGGCGGACGATCACGGACTAGGAAAAACCTGCCCGAAACCTGCCAGGAACAGGGAGGCTGCTCATCAAGCGGCCTCCCGATCTTCGAGACGACCGCTGCGATCCGCAATCGGTGCGTCAGGCGCCGCCGAGGGCCACAGCGAGGAACCGTTCCAGCGTCGGCGTGGTGTCGCCACGCCGCCAGACGATCCCGCTTTCCAGAAAGGGCGCCTGCCCCTTCAGGCTGACATAGCGAACCCCGGTGCGGGCCAGGCTGCGCAGGGAATCGGGGACCAGCGCAATACCCATCCCGGCCGAGACCAGGCTGATGATCGTCTGCATCTGGATGGCTTCCTGCACGATGCGGGCCTCCCCGCCGTGGGCCGTGAAATAGCCGGTTACGAGATCGTAGAAGGCCGGGGCCGACCGCCTGGGGAAGATGATGAGCGGCGCTTCGATCACCGCCTCTGGAAGCAACTGATCGCCAAGGAGCGACAGGCGGCCCTGCGCGATCCAACTCTCAGGCACAGCCGCGACCAGCGGCTCGGACACCAGCCGCCGATAGCTCAACGGCTCGGGCAGCTCTCCGCCCGCGGGCGGAATGATGATGCCGGCATGACCCTTGCCGTCCAGCAGCGCGGCGATCTGCAGGTCGCTGGTCGCCTCTGTCAGCGCGATCTCGACCGATGGGTACAAGGTGGCGTAGCCGCGGACGAGGTCCGGCAGGATGCTGTAGTCGGCGGTGCTGACGAATGAGAGTTCCAGGCGGCCGGCCTCGCCGTCGCGCAGGCGTTTGGCGAGGTCCGGCAAGGCCGCGAGCCCGGCCAGCGCAGCTTGCACATGGACCAGCCACTGCTCGCCAAACGGCGTGAGCGCGACGCTGCGCTTGCTTCGGACAAAAAGCGGGACGCCCAGCTCGCGTTCCAGCGCCATGATCGACTGGCTGAGCGGCGGCTGGGTCATGTTCAGCTGCTTTGCGGCGCGGCCGAAATGCAGGACCTCGGCCACCGCCGCGAAATGCCTGAGCTGCCGAGTGTCCACCATTCATATCCTGCACGACCTAATATGGGCACACTAATATATTTCACGCCGCAGCGGCGAAGGGTTATCGGAGGCCAATCATCATTTGGATCTCGCCATGCCCGTCTACCGTTCACGCACCTCCACTCACGGCCGCAACATGGCCGGCGCTCGCGGCCTGTGGCGCGCGACGGGCATGAAGGACGGCGACTTCGGCAAGCCGATCATCGCCGTGGTGAACTCCTTCACTCAGTTCGTTCCGGGGCACGTGCACCTGAAGGACCTGGGCCAACTGGTCGCGCGCGAGATCGAAAAGGTCGGCGGCGTGGCCAAGGAGTTCAACACCATCGCCGTCGATGACGGCATCGCCATGGGCCACGACGGCATGCTCTACAGCCTGCCCTCGCGCGAACTGATCGCCGACAGCGTCGAGTACATGGCCAACGCCCACTGCGTGGACGCCATGGTCTGCATCTCCAACTGCGACAAGATCACGCCCGGCATGCTGATGGCCTCGCTGCGCCTCAACATCCCCACGGTGTTCGTCTCCGGCGGCCCGATGGAGGCCGGCAAGGTGGTGCTGAACGGCAAGGAGGTCGCCCTGGATCTGGTCGACGCCATGGTCGCCGCCGCCGACGAGTCCATCAGCGACGCCGACGTGGCGGCTATCGAGCGCGCCGCCTGCCCCACCTGCGGCTCCTGCTCGGGCATGTTCACCGCCAACTCGATGAACTGCCTGACCGAGGCCCTGGGCCTGTCGCTGCCCGGCAACGGATCGGTGCTCGCCACCCACGCCGACCGCGAACGCCTGTTCCTAGAGGCCGGCCGCCTGATCGTCGACATCACCCGCCGTCACTACGAACAGGACGACCACAGCGTCCTGCCGCGCTCGGTCGCCAGCTTCGAGGCGTTCGAGAACGCCATGAGCCTGGACATCGCCATGGGCGGCTCGACCAATACGGTGCTGCACCTGCTGGCCGCCGCCCATGAAGCCGGCGTCGATTTCACCATGGCCGACATTGATCGGCTGTCGCGCCGGGTGCCCTGCCTGTCCAAGGTCGCGCCGGCCAAGGCCGACGTGCACATGGAAGACGTCCACCGGGCCGGCGGCGTCATGGCGATCCTGGGCGAACTCGATCGGGGCGGCCTGCTGAAGACCGACCAGCCCACCGTCCACAGCCCGACCCTGGCCGACGCCCTGGATCGCTGGGACATCGCCCGCACCCAGGATGAACAGGTCCAGACGTTCTTCAAGGCCGCGCCCGGCGGCGTGCCGACCCAGGTGGCCTTCAGCCAGGCCCGGCGCTGGAAGGAACTCGACCTAGATCGCGAGACCGGCGTCATCCGCTCGGTGGAACACGCCTTTTCCAAGGACGGCGGCCTGGCCGTGCTCAGCGGCAATCTCGCCCTTGAAGGCAGCATCGTGAAGACCGCCGGGGTCGACGAAGGCTCCCTGGTCTTCGCCGGTCCGGCGCGGGTGTTCGAAAGCCAGGACGCGGCGGTCAGCGCCATCCTCACCGGCGTGGTCAAGGCGGGCGACGTGGTGGTCATCCGCTACGAGGGGCCGCGCGGCGGGCCGGGGATGCAGGAGATGCTCTACCCGACCAGCTACCTGAAATCGAAGGGCCTGGGGAAAGCCTGCGCCCTGATCACCGACGGACGCTTCTCCGGCGGCACCTCGGGCCTGTCGATCGGCCACGTCTCGCCGGAAGCCGCCGAGGGCGGTCTGATCGCGCTGGTGGAAGACGGCGACCGGATCGAGATCGACATCCCCAACCGGACCATGGAGCTGAAGGTGCCCGACGCGGTGCTGGCTGAGCGACGCGCGGCCATGGTGGCGCTCGGCGACCAGGCCTGGAAGGCCCACGGCCGGACGCGGAAGGTGTCGACGGCGTTGCGGGCCTACGCCGCCTTCACCACCAGCGCCGCACGCGGCGCGGTCCGAGACGTCGATCAGGCCCGCTGAGCCTAATCCAGCGTGACCCGGCGAAGCTGATGCAGCTCCGCCGGGTCAGCCAGGATCAGAAGCGCTTCGTGAGCTGCACGCCGTAGGTACGCGGCTCGTTGACGAAGGCCGTCAGGTTGTTGAAGTCGATCGCGCCGATGACGTTCGCCTCGTCGGTGACGTTGCGCACATAGACCGCCGCCTCCAGGCCACGGCCCGTATCGCGCCAGCCCGCACGAACGCCGCCCTCGAAGGCCGTGTCCTGCATGAACTCAACCGACTCGTAGAGGAACAGGTTGAAGTTCTTCTGCATGACCCAGTCGGTCGAGGCGAAGAGCTCCGAGCCGTTGGCGAGCATGTGCTCGTAGTTCAACGTGATGTTGGCGGTGTATTCCGGCGCCTGCGGGAACGGGTTGCCGTCGATGTTGGCGCGGCGGGTCGTGCCGACGTTCACGATCGGATCGGTGACCGTGCAGTTCGCGCCGCAGAAGGCCACCAGCAGGTCGCTGTCCTTGATCTCGGTGTGGTTCCACGCGAAGCCGCCGAGCACGCTGAAGCCCGCGCCGAGATAGACGTCGCCGTCGATTTCGATGCCGTAGCCCTCGCCCTTGTCGGCGTTGATCAGTTGGTTGAAGTTGCCCTCGCCGCCGATCGCCGTGAACTGCGGGTCCGACACCTCGTACAAGTACGCCGTGGCGTTGAGGCGAGCGCGGCCTTCCCACAGCCGCGACTTGAGGCCCACCTCGTAGGACATGACCGTTTCGGAGTCGGCGGTGGTCACCACGTTGGACGTGGCGATCCGGCCCTGGATAGACGGGCCGCGATAGCCCTGGGCGACGCGGGCGAACAGGTTCAACTGGTCGTTGACCTCATAGAGGGCGCTGACGTCCCAGCTCACCTGCTCGTCGCCGACCTTCTTAGTCACGTCCAACGGCGGACCGAGCACCCGCTGGCCGCGGAAGTTACGGCTGTCGTCGGTGTAGCGCAGGCCGGCCGTCAGCTTCAGGGCGTCGGTGACCTCGTAGTGGCCTTGACCGAACAGCGACCAGGATTCCGAGCGCTGAACGATGTCGGTGATGATGGTCGGCAGCATGCCGCCGGTGCCGTTGAAGTTGGCCGAGATCAGGTTGAAGCGCTCGTCCCAATAGAAGGCGCCGACCTGCCAGCCGAGCGGGCCGTCGCCGTTCGAGGCGAGGCGCAGTTCGTAGGTGTTCTGCAGCAGGTCGCTGTTCAGCGTGCCGGTCTCGGAGTTGAACGGCGTCTTGAACGGCGCGCCGGCCGGAGCCGAGGCCACGCCGCCGTCGATGTCGCCGTTGCCCGAGGACTTGCCCTGGTACGAGCCCACCACGCCGGTCAGGGTCGCCGGGCCGAAGTCGTAGGCGACCTGCAGCGACTGCGAGGTGGTGTTCTGCTTTTGGAAGTTGTTGCGGCCGCCGTCGTAATAGACCTTTTCACGGTCGAAATTGGCGTTCAGCTCGTTGGAGCCCTTGGTGAGGACATTGGCCCGGTTCATCGTGCCCGTGCCTTCATAATCGCGGGCTTGCAGGGTCAGCAGGGCCGACAGGCGGTCGGTCGGGGTCCAGGCGATGTGGATGCGGCCCGCGACGTCGTCGAAGTTGCCCAGGTCCTTGCCGTTCGGATCGGCGAAGGGCGCATCATAGGCGTTGTCCACCCAGTCGTCGCGGTGGTTCCAGAGGCCCGCCACCCGCACTTGCACGGTTTCGGTGAGCGGCATGGTGACGGCGCCTTCACCGCGGACCGAGCCCAGGTTGCCATAGGCGAGCGACGCAAAGCCGCCGAACTGGTGCGACGGCTTGACGGTGTCGATCTTGACCACGCCGGCCGGGGTGTTGCGGCCGAACAGCGTGCCCTGCGGTCCGCGCAGAACTTCGAGCTGCTGGACGTCGAACAGCGGGAAGCCCTTCAGGAAGACGTTCTCAAGCACGACGTCGTCGAGCACGACGGACACCGGCTGCGAGGCGTTGAAGTCGAAGTCCACATTGCCCAGGCCGCGGATGTAGAAGCGCGGCGCGTAGCGGCCGTTGGAGCTTTCGACCTGCAGGCTCGGCACGCGGGCCGACATCGACAGGATGTCGCCGCCGCCGGCGGCCACCTCGGCGAGGGTTTCCTGGTTCACGGCGGTCACGGCGAACGGCACGTCGCGGATGTTCTCGCTGCGACGTTGAGCGGTGACGACCACATCTTCGACGGTGAAAGCGGCGTCCGCCGGCGCTGCCGATTGGGCCAGGGCGGGCGTGGAGGCGAGAAGAGCCAGGCCGCTGACCGTGCAGGCCAGCGCGCCGAAACGACGAGACATTTGAGTGATCCCCGAGGAGTGGATTATGGGGCCGCCCCTACGTTGTGGCGCTTCCAATCATCAACACAAAAACGCGGTTTGCTTCGTGAATTTTTCACTACGTGGCCACAATCACGCATTGTCAGGCCACCGGGGACGCTGAATGATTGCCCAGGCGTCGAAATGGTGAAATCAGGCTGACCGTGCCCCGCCTCCCCTCGCCCACCGACCGCCGACAGTTCCTGGGAGCCCTGGCCGCCGCCGCCGCCAGCCCACTCCTGACCGGCTTTGCGTCTCCGACCGTGGGGCGGGTGCTCGCCATGTCGGACACCCATTCGGCCTATGAGCGGACCGGCCAACTGCTCGCCGCCTTGGAAGCCGAGGTCGCCTCGCAGCCGGTCCCGCACGTGATCGCCGTCAATGGCGATGCGTTCGAGCACGGCAATGTCGCGGCGGTGCGGTCCGGCGGGGCGATCGACTGGGCCTTCCTGGCCGAGTTGCCGAAAATCGCGCCGACCGTCTTCAATCTCGGCAACCATGACAACGACATCACGCCGGACCTGGCCGACGTCGTGGCCCGCCTGCGCGGCCTGGGCGTCACCGTCGTCAGCAACATCGTCGACGCCCGGACTGGCGTCCCATTCGCCTCGGCCACGGCGCTCGTGCCGCTGGGCGCGCGAAGCCTGCGGGTCGTCGGGGTGGCGACGAACTCCATCAAGACCTACCCCGCCGCCAGCCGCCCCACCTTGGCGATCCCCGTGCCCGGCGATTGGGCCAGGGCGAACCTTGCCAAAGCCCTGGCCGGCGCGGAGCTGGCCATGGTCATGAGCCACGCGGGCGTAGCGCCCGATCGAGACATCCTGCCCCTCCTGCCCGACGGGGCGCTGATGGTCGGCGGGCATAACCACCTGCTGTTCCAGCATCGCCAGGGCCGCAGCCTGTACGTACACACCGGGTCGTGGAGCAACGCCTACACCGTCGTGCCGCTGCGGATGAACGGGCCTGGCGACGTCATATCGCGGCAAGTCGCGTTGGACGCCCCCGCCTCACCGCGCATCGCAGCGCTGATTTCGAGCGTTCTGGCGCAGTCCGTGACGGAGCAGGAACGCGCGATCCTGGGCGATTCCGCGCGCGCCCTGTCGCTCGGCGACACCGGACGGGCGGTCGCTGCGGCCATGGCCCGCGCCGGCGGCGCGGATGCGGGCTTCATCGGCCACACCACCCTGGGCACCGGCCTGCCGTCCGGCCCTGTTTCTCGCTTCGCCTTCGACGCCGTCGTGCGCTTTGAGGGCAAGCTGATGGTCGCCGAGGTTCCTCGACAGCGGCTCGCCGGGTTTATCGGCCGGGCGAACCAGGACCGCCCGATGCCGCTGGACCAGCGAAGCGGCGACTTCCTCTATGCCGACACGGTCACGCCGGGCGCCGGCGAGGTCGTGCGCATCGTCACGACCGACTGGTGCGCGGCGAACCAGGCCGAGTATTTCGGCGCCACGGACCTGGTGTTCAACGAAATCCCCGACCTGCGGCTGAAGGCGGTGGCGGCCGCGGCGCTTCTGGCCAGCTGAGCCTGATCGAACGCGAAATGGCCTTGTTCGGGCCGTTGCAAAGTCCGGCTCGGCTCCCAATCTATCGTTCGACAGCTAGACACCCCGGTCCCCCCGCCGGCATGTCGCGTCCCACAAAGTAGCGCCCGCGCCCCCTCCGGCGCGGGCGTTATTCGTGTAGAACCTGATCAACAGGAGATGATGATGACCAAGCCCATGAAGATCGACTTCGTTTCCGACGTCTCGTGCCCCTGGTGCGTCATCGGGCTGGGGGGCCTGGAGGAAGCGCTGCGGAACGTGGGCGACCTGGTGCAGGCCGACATCCATTTCCAACCCTTCGAACTCAATCCGAACATGCCGCCGGAGGGCCAGAACATCGTCGAGCATGTCGGCGAGAAGTACGGCGCGACGCCCGAGCAGTCGCAGGCCAACCGCGCGGCGATCCACGCCCGGGCCGCCGAGGTCGGGTTCACCATGACCTCCAACGACCAGAGCCGCATCTACAACACCTTCGACGCCCACCGCCTGCTCCACTGGGCCGGGATCGTCGGCGGCCAGGCCAAGCTGAAGCGCGCCCTGTTCGACACCTATTTCACCAAGGGTCAAAGCCCCGCTGATCACGACGTGCTGGTGGCGACGGCGAAGGCCGCCGGGCTCGACGGAGCCGCGGCGCGCGAGGTGCTGACGTCGGGTCGCTACGCCGACGAGGTTCGCGCCGCCGAGCGCAAATGGCAGGCCGCGGGGATCAACTCGGTGCCGGCCGTGGTGATCAACGACCGCTACCTGATCTCGGGCGGCCAGCCGGCCGCAGCCTTCGAAAAGGCCCTGCGCACGATCGCCGCCGAGACGGCTCAGGCCGCCTCCTAGAACGCAAAAAGGCCCCGCGCCGGCTTTCGCCGAGGCCGGGCCCCTTAAGACGCCTGGATCAGCGCTTGATGGTCAGAAGCTCTTCCAGCATCTGGTCCGCCGTCGTGATGATCTTCGACGAGGCCGAATAGGCCCGCTGGGTGGTGATCAGGTTGGTGAACTCGGTCGACAGATCGACGGTCGACGCCTCCAGGGCGAAGGCCGAGAGCTTGCCCGAACCGCCGGTGCCCGGCGGCTTCAGGTTGAACGCGCCGCTGTCGGTGGACACCCGCCACGACGTGCCGGAAACCTGCTCCAGCGCATTGGGGTTCGGGAAGGTGGCCAGCGCCACCTGGGCGATCCGTTCGGAGACGCCGTTCGAGTAGCTGGCGATCACATAGCCGTCGTTGTCGACGCCGACCGAGGACAGGCTGCCGAACGGCGTACCGTCATTGGTCACCGACTGGATGTCGGTCGGGCTTTTCTTCTGGGTCAGGCCGCCCGGTGTCTGGTTGATGCCCAGGCTGACGGTCTGGGGCGCGAGGCCGGAGGCCGTGCTCCAGTCTGGGCTTATCGACGCCAGTCCGGCTGTCGTCTGGGTCATGTCGATGGTGCCGTCCTGATTGAAGACGACGACGCCCTGCACAACCGGGTTGGTGTCCACCGGCACCCCGTCGGCCGCCCGGACTTCGGCGTACCAGGTGTTCGGCTCGTTGATGTCGCTCGACTTCACCATGTTCAGGCTGAAGCCCTGCTTGCCGCCCTGGGAGTCATAGATCGAGAACGGGATCGAGGCGTCAGGTCGAAGCCCGCCGGGCGTGAGGACGCCGTTGGCGACGTCGATGGCGTAGGCGTCCATCGCGCCGTGCGCGGTGCCGACGAGCCGGTCGCCCGGCAGCACAGAGACGTCAGCCCGCGCGTCGATGTTTGCGTTCAGGCCGACCTGCGTGGTGGAGGCCGAGGTGCCGCCCACATTGTTGACCTTGATGGTCGACATCTTGGCCAGGTCGGACGGGTTGGTGGTGATCTCCTTGGTGTTGGGATCGGCCATCCAGCCTTGCAGATAGAGGCCCGAAGCGTTCTGCAGATAGCCCTGGTCGTCGATGGTGAAGGAGCCGGCCCGGGTGAACAGGCGCGCGTCGGCGTCGGTCAGGCCGTCGGGCTTCAGGGTGGTGACGAAGAAGCCTTGGCCGTTGATGCCCAGGTCCAGGCCCGAGCCCGACTGCTGCAGCGGCGCGGATTGGTCGACGAACTGGCGAATGGTGCTCGCCACGCCGCCGGGGCTGTAGCTGCCGCTGGACCGGCTGGAGCTGAGGAAGGTTTGGAAGCTGGCCTGCGAGGCCTTGTAGCCGACCGTGTTCACGTTCGCGATGTTGGTCGAGATAGCTCCGAGGGCCGCGGAATTCGCCCTCAGGCCCGAAATGCCCGCCAGCATGGCGCCGTTGATGCTCATGGATGCTCCGTTCGGTTATGAGGCCTGGCGGCGCCTTTACGCAGCGCGCCAATTCCAACTTGCGGTGGGAAGCGCAATCCTCGTGCCAACCGGCGCCGTAGCGCTCCGCGGCCCGCCGAGCACGATCGCAAAGCCTTATGTTCATGGGATTTTGGCCGATCCAACGGCGCATCTGGCCCGGCCGCCAGGTCGCCTCGCCGGCGACCTCCCCGGCGCAAATTACCGAGCGCAGGTCCAAGCCTGCCGGTCCCATTTTTTCCGCTCGCCAGGCCAGGCGCTCCGACACCGGGATCGCTCCCCGGAACGCTTCAAGGCATGGCACGCCGCTTGCGACGTTGTCGGCGAGATCTGCGCGGGGACCGCCTCCGCTGCGGGAAACCCTTTGGAGGCAAGGCTTTGAGAAAGACGCTCGCCTGCCACAGCCGGCAAGAACTGCCTAGCGGGCAAGAACTGCCCAGGAGCCCAGTCGCCCCATGAGCCTCAATATCATGATGTCGAACGCCGGCTCGGGTCTCCGCGCCGCGCAAACCGGGCTGAAGATCACCTCGGACAACATCGCCAACGTCGATAATGCGCGCTACGTCCGCAAGATCGTCGACCTGCAGTCGATGACCTATGGCGGTTCCGGCTCGGGCGTCGAGGTCGCGGGGATCCGGCGGGTCGCCGATCAGTTCCTGCAGTCCGCGACGCTCGGCGCATCGGCCAGTTCGTCCCAGGCCTCGGTCGTCGCCGACCTGATGGACCAGGTGCAGTCGCTGTTCGGCCTGCCGACGGCGTCGCACTCGATCTCCTCGCAGATGCAGGAGATGTTCACGGCCTTCACCCAGATGGCCGCCTCCGAGCCGACCCTGGCTTCGCGATCCTCAGCGCTGAACTCCACCCAGGACTTCTTCGATCGCGCCGCGGCGTTCGCAGGCGGGATCCGGGACATCGCCAGCCAGGCCGCCAGCCGCGCGCGGGACGACGTGGCGCGGGCCAACACGCTGCTGGAAAGCGTCGCCGACTATAATCAGAAGATCTCGCACGGCACGGCCACCGGATCGGACGTCACCGGCCTGCAGCAGCGCCAGAGCGAAATGATCGACGAGCTCTCGGGCATCATCGACATCCAGCTTCAGCCGACATCCTACGGCGGCGTGGTGGTCCGGGCTTTTGACGGTCGTGAGGTCGCCGGCCTGGACGTCTCGAAGCTGTCGATCGAGACGGTCGCCGGCGAGCAGCGCCTGGTCGTCAACACGACCGGCTTCCCGCCCCACGACGTGACCGCATGGTCCAAGGGCGGATCGGTGTCCGGTTATCTCGACTTCATCAACACCACGGCCCCGGCGGTCACAGCCCAGCTCACCGAGCTGACGCAGCAGACCGCGACCGAGATGAACCGCATCCACAACGCCCACAGCCCGGTCCCGGCCCCGACCAAGCTGGAAGGCAAGGTCATCGCGACCGACCTCGATACGGCCCTGTCCACCCAGTCCGGCTCCACGACCATCGGCCTGTTGAACGACGCTGGCGAAATGACCCAGAAGGTGGACATCAACTTCACGGGTGGGACGACCGGCACGATCAACGGCGTCGCCTTCACCGACTCCGCCACCTTCCTGACGCAGGTCAACGCGGCCCTGGCGCCGGCGACCGCGACCTTCGTCGGCGGCCGGCTGACCCTGGACGGCGGCGGATCGAGACTGGCGGTGACCAGCGCGCCGAGCCCGGCCACCGCGATGGGTTTTTCCCAGACCTTCGGCCTTAACGACCTCCTGGTCGGCGAGGCCCCCGATATTTCGGTCCGCAGCGACATCCAGGCCAATCCTCTGGGGCTGTCCATGGCGCGGCCCGACCTGAGCGGCGTGCCTAGCCCCGGCCCTGGCCTGGGCCCCGGTCCGGTGATCCTCAAGGGCGACACCCGAGGCGCCGACGCGATGGGGGAAGCCGGCAAGAGCATGGTCAGCTTCAACGCCGTCGGCGGGGCCATCGGCGGCATGCAGTCGCTCAACGACTACGTAACCGGTTTCGGCTCAAATATCGCCCGGCAGACCGACGTGGCCTTTACCCGCCAAGCCAACAGCCAGGCTGTCTTGCTTGAGACGACCGCACGACGAGCCAATGTCGAAGGGGTGAGCATGGATGAGGAACTGGTCAACCTGACCACCTACCAACAGGCCTACAACGCCTCGGCCCGGATGATCCAGGCCGTGAGCGAACTCTATGACGTCCTGCTCAACCTCGGACGATAATCATGATCCGCGTCTCGACCTCATTCAGCCATTACAGCGCCCTGCTGAACATTCAGCAGAGCCAATCGAACGTGAACAAATACATCCAGGAGGTCGGCACCGGCTTCAAGGGCGATGACCTCAAGGCCTTCGCCCGGCAGGCGGAAACCCTGATCGCCTCCCGGAACGTCGAGTTACGCGCCGACGCACACCTCGCCAACAGCAAGGCGCTGACCGCCCGCCTCTCCGTCCAGGACTCGGCTCTTGGCAAGGTGCAGAAGGGCGCGGAGGCGGCGCTGGACGCCGTGACCAAGGCCCTCGCCAATAACGACGGCGGCACGCTCATAGCCTCGCTGAAGGCGGCGATGGACGAGGTCGTCAGCGGCCTCAACACCACCTATGCCGGCGCCTACCTATTTTCCGGCGGGCGGGTGGACACGCCCCCGGTCGGCATCACCTCGCTGGACGACCTGGACGATCCGCCGCCGCCGCCGCCCACCTTGCCGACGCGCCCCAATCCGTTCACCAACGGGAACCTGGCGACCACCAATCGCCTGGACGACGACACCACGGTGACAACCGGCATCTTGGCCAGCGATGTAGCGGGACCGATCTTCGACGCCTTGGCCAATGTCGCCGCCCTGCCCGCCGCCGGTTCCCCCGACCCGTTGACGGCCGGGTTCGGCGCGCCGCTCACGCCGGAGCAAACGACCTTCCTGGAAGGCCTGATGAGCCAGCTTTCCACGGCGGCGATCCATGCCACCAACACTCGCGCGAGCAACGGGTCGCTGCAAAAGCGCGTCGAAGCCACCACGGTCGAGCAGCAGGATCGCAAGGACCTGGTCCAGGGGCTGATGGCGGGCATCACCCACGCCGATCCGCTGGAAGCCGCCGCGCGTCTCTCCCAGGCCCGGACCACCTTGGAGGCCGCCGCCAAGGCCTTCACCACGCTTCAGGAGTCGTCGCTGCTCAACCTGCTGCGCTGATAGCGACAAGCCTCCCAAGCAACATCCACAGGGTCGCCACTCGGTCCCCTTCCATCTGGAAAGAACTTCATGTCCCTCGCCGCCTACCAGCGCGTCGCCCAGGTCACCGAGACCACCCGCCAGACCGAGTATCGCCTTCTGGGCGACGTATGCCGCGAGCTTGCGGCGGCGGCCGCCGACACCTCGGCGCCCGGCCGCCGGCGCGAGGCGCTCGATTGGAACCAGCGGGTCTGGACCCTGTTCACGGTCGACTGCGGCCAAGCCGAGAACACCTTGCCCATCGCGCTGCGGGCCAAGATCGTCTCGCTGGGCCTCTGGGTCAGCCGCTATACCGAGCAAGCCATGTGGTCGGACCTCGACGTCCAACCGTTGATCGACGTGAACACCTCGATGATGAAGGGCCTGTTGGGCAACCCGCAGGTCGGGTCCTAGCCTCTATCCTCCGCTCCGTCCGGCGAACAGGCTGGACGGGCGGGTTCTAACCCCGGCCCCCAGGGCTATCGCATATGGCTTTGCGACAACCCTTGGGTGTCAGCCCGGAAAGCCCGCAGGGCTTGTCCGGGCCCATTCGCTCCGACAATGGGGTTTTGAGCGCCGCCCGCGCCAAATTCTGGTCCATCTGGTGTTGATGGGTCCCGGTCTTCAGCCTGCGGCCGAAACCGGGATGACACCCTGGGGCCACATGCAATTCCCCCGCCCCAAACCCGCTCATCCCGGCGAAGGCCGGGATCCAGATCTCATAGGCCGGCGGTCGATTGGATCACCGCTGAGCCTCTAGAAACCACGTCTGACGCATGCCATCTGGGTCCCGGCCTTCGCCGGGATGAGCGGTGTGGAGTGTGGCTCCGGGCAGCGCCCTCGCGTGCAGGCGAACGCCGCGTCTTGGAGCGGCGAAGAACTGATTAGTAGCGAAGGCCCTGGGCGCCCAACAGCGCCCCAAGGGTGTCGCTGGACAGGCTGGAGCCCGAGCTCATGGCGTTCAGGATCTGAATCGCCGGGCTCGTGATCGTCTGTTGCGTGGTGCTGCTCATCGCCAGATAGCGCTTGGCGAAGGTGTCGATCTGGCCCAGCTGTTTGAAGCTGGCCAGCTTCACCTTCGACTCCAGGATATCGTGCTGACGATCCACGTCGAGTTGGCTGAAGCTGTCGGGGAGCCCCAGCGCGGTCTTCACCACGGCGAACATGCCCTTGTCGGCCAGGACGTTATACCAAGTCTTCGCAGAGCCGATTTTCCGCTGGAAATACATGGCGTTGCGCAAGTCGGCATTGTTGTCGCCCACCGCCCCCTCGAACTTGTTCGTGGCGTACTTGTCCACGATGCTCTGGACGAACTTCGGGTCTTGCAGCCGCAGGTTGCCGACGATGTCGAAGGAAAAGGCCTCGGCCATCTCCTTGTAGCGGGGGTCGATCAGCTTGTTGGCCAGCGCCTTGGGATCGATCATGCCCTCTTCGAGCACCTTGCGGATCCGGCCCTGGGCGTTGACGTCGGCGCCGAGGCCGAAGGCCTCCAGGGCGACAGCCAGCAGCCGGCGGTCCTTGACCAGGTCGGCCGGCGTCTTGATCTTGCCGATGTTGGCTTTGAAGTTCTCGATCTCGCGAGCGATTTGCGGGTCTTTGAGGAAGCGCGCCTTGTCGGCGGCGCCCGTGCGGTTGATCACTTGCCAACCGGCCAGGCTTGGAAGCAGGGAAGCGCCGATCGGAGCAGTCATCCAGGGCCTCCCTATCAAAAGCTAATCGGGGGCGCGGGATCACCCGCGCCCCCGAAGTCTTCCTTAACGGAAGAGCGACATGACCAGTTGGTTCGACTGGTTGGCGATCGAGAGCGACTGCGTGGCCAGCTGCTGCTGGGTCTGCAGGGCGCTCAGGCGAGCCGATTCGGCGGTGATGTCGGCGTCGATCAGGGCGCCCACGCCGGTGTCCAGCGAGTCGATCATCGCGCTCAGGAACTCCTTCTGCGAAGCCGCTTGCGATTGCGCAGTACCGAAGGCCTGAGCCGCCGAGGTGGCGACCTTGGCAGCGGCGTCGATGGTCGCCTGCAGCTTGCTGAAGTCAGCCGTCGGCTGTTGGAAGCCCATGATCCGATCGGCCACCGTGCCATCGTCCGTAGCGAACGACTGCAAGGTCAGCTTGCCGCCGTCGACAGTCACGCCGAACGTGCCCGCCGCAGTCGGCGCAGCAGCGTCGAAGAGCGGCGTAGTGCCATCCGCCGCCAGCGCGCTTTCCAAGGCGGTAGCGATGGTCGCGGCCAGGCCAGCGCCTGTTCCGACGTCGTCGGCGTTCAGGGCGATGATCTGGTTGCCCTGATCGTCAACGCCAAGCGCGGTGCCGCTGGCGCCGCCAGTGGCGCCATCGACGACGCGCAGCTTGATGCCGTAGTCGATGCCGCCGGCGCTCACATTGAGCGAGAACTCTTTGCCGACCGCCGGAGCGGCATCCGCTGCAAAGTCGAGCACGGCTTGCGATGCTTGCGTGGCGGCCGAAAGACCAAGCCCCGCACTGATCTGGCCGACCTTCGAGCCCGTGCCGACGGCGGTGAAGGTGAGTTCACCGGTTTGAGCACCGGTGGTGGCGTCTTTGCCTTGCACCACTTCGATGCCATCGGCCTTCAGTTGGTCACCGAAGGTCTGCATGAAGCTGGCCGCGATGCTTTGCTCCGTGGCGGTGTCACCGTAGTTCAGCGAGACCGTCTTCGCCTGACCGCTCGACGAGGTGTAGGAGAACGACAACTGGCCGGCCTGATCGGCTGGCGCGCTGAGATCGACCGCAAGTTGCGCCTTGCCGGCATTGGCGTTGATGGCCAGCGCGTCGTCGCTGACGTTCAAGCCCTTCAGCATGCTCAGGCCGCCGCCCGCGCCCATGGTCAGGTCGTGGCGATTGACGTTGATAAAGTTCGCGCTGGCCGTGCCGCCGGCGTCACGGCTGATCGAGGAAAGCACCTTCAGTTGGTCGGTGCCCTGGACCAGGTTCGTACCGTTGAAGGATGCGTTTTTGGCTTCGTCGATCGAGGTGAGGCTGCTGTCGATCGCCTGCTGGATCGCGGCCTTATCGGCGCCGGGGATCTGGGCCTTGGCGATGTTCTGCTGGATGGATTCGATCTGCTTCTTGATATTGGTCGCAGACTCCATCGCGGTGCCCAGGGCCGAGGAGGCCATGGTCAGGCCATCGTTGATGGTCTTGAACGTCGAGACGTCGGACTTGATGCCTTGTGCGATGGCCCAGGTCGACGCGTCGTCCTTGGCCGAGTTCACCTTCAGGCCGGTGGAGATGCGTTCTTGGGTGGTGCCGAGCGCGGTTTCCGTCTGACGGAGAACCTTCAGCGCCGTCATTGCACTGCTGTTCGTGATAATCGAAGCCATGACCGTGTCCTTTTTGGTTGGTCAGGCGCGCATTCGACGCGCCCTTGGTTGGAAGACTTTTCCCAACCATCAGGACATTCGCAGCCAATCCTAACCGCTCCGTTAACGCGGGCGGCTCGCGTGGTCTCAGGTCAAAGGCCAGGGACCGAGGTGGGGTTGTAGCCACTCCTCGACCGTCCACTCGGCCATCGGCACCCGTTCGATGCAGCGGCCATCCAGCCGGACCTCGACGGGATAGTGGCGGGCGGCCAGGGATCGGGCGTGGTCCAGCGCCTGCCGGTCGTCGGCGAAGTCCTGTTCGCTGGCCGCGAAGGGCTCGCCCAGGTGATTGATCAGGAGAAACACATATGCCGACACTCCCGACCTCACTTCCTACCCTAGGCGAGATTGAACTCGTCATTCTTGATTTGGCACAGCCTAGCATTGCCGCTCCGCTTCTGGTCAACGACATAGACGATTCAGGTTCAGGCCCCCTCGCTCGCCTATGGAGTACGAAGCCATGTCGGTACGGATGACCTCGAGCGGCCTGGCCATAGACGGCCGGACGCCGCCGAAGCTGGCGTTGGAATTCCTCGACACCGTCCTGCGCGGCGTCGGCCAGGTAATGCTGCAGAACAACAGCTATGCCGGCCTGCTGTTCCTGGTCGGGATCTTCTACAACTCGGCGCTGTTCGGCGCGGCGGTCCTGGTCGGGGCGGTCGTCAGCACGGCGAGCGCGATGCTGCTGGGCGCCGACCGATCCCAGGTCCGTGACGGGCTCTACGGCTTCAACGGCGCGCTGGTCGCCGTCGCCCTGCTCTACTTCCTGCAACCGGGTCTCCTGACCTGGATCTGCGTGGTCTTCGCCGCCGCCGGTTCGAGCGTGCTTATGGCGGCCATGCTCAACATGCTGAGCGTCTGGAAAATCCCCACCCTGACGGCGCCGTTCGTCTTCACCTCGCTGGGCGTCTTCCTGGCGACCGCCCGCTTCGGCCGGCTGGAGTCGACGGGCCTATTGCCTACAGCAGGACTGCCCAGCGCCATCGAGGTCCAAGGCGTCGTGACCGCCTCGACGGTGATCGAGGGCCTGTTCAGCGGGATCGCCCAGGTGTTCTTCCAGGCCAGCGCCGTCACCGGCGCCATCTTCGTCCTTGGCCTGCTGGTCAGTTCGCGGCCGGCGGGGATCGCCGCGGTCCTCGGCTCGCTGACCGGACTGCTGGTCGCCTGGGGCATGGGCGCGGCCGAACCGGCCATCCGCTCGGGAGCCTTCGGGTTCAACAGCGTGCTGACCGCCATCGCGCTCGGCAGCGTCTTCCTTGCGCTGAACACGACATCCTTGGCCTATAGCGCCCTGGCCACCGTCGCGACCGCCGTGGTGTTCGCCGCGGTCTCAGCCGGCTTCGAGCCGCTCGGCCTGCCGGCCATGACCTTGCCGTTCGTGCTGGTGGTCTGGGTCTTCCTGCTCGCCGCGCCGCTGTTCCCACGGCTTCGCCCCGCCCAATCCTGAGCGTCGATCACCGACCAGAGCTATGCCGCGCGCCCGGTTCAGCCGATAAGCCCACCGATGAAACTTCCGATCGAGATCGACACCGTCAAAGGCTTCCTGGACCCCGAGGAAGGCCGCGCGCTCTATGACGCGGCGAGCGCCGCCGCCGCCCTCGGCTGCGCGCTGGAGGTCGGGTCCTATTGCGGCAAGTCGGCGGTCTATCTGGGCACGGCCTGCCGCGACGCCGGCGGCTTGCTGTTCTGCGTCGATCACCACCGGGGTTCCGAAGAGAACCAGCCCGGCTGGGAGTATCACGACGCCGAGCTATGGGACGACGAGGCGGGAGCCATGGACACCCTGCCCTTCCTGCGCCGCACCCTGCGCCGGGCGGGCCTGGAGGACCACGCCATCCCGGTGGTCGGCCGCTCCGACGTCATCGCGCGCCACTGGGCCACGCCGCTCGGCTTCCTGTTCATCGACGGCGGCCACACCATGAGCGCGGCCCTGGCCGACTGGCGGGGCTGGACGCCGCACCTGAAGGCGGGCGGCCTGCTGGCGATCCACGACGTCTTCCCCGATCCGGCCGACGGCGGACGCCCGCCGTTCGAGATCTACCAGCGGGCCTTGGCTTCGGACCTCTACGAAGAGATCAAGTCGATCAAGAGCCTGCGGATCCTGCGCAAGCTGTAGGCCTCAGTCGGCGGTGAGCACGCCGCTGGCCGGCGTGGCCCCGTTCAGGGCGTCGGTGGCCAGGATCACCGCCGCCTGGGTCCAGCTCGGCTTTTCCTGCGGCCAGAAGATCGCCTCTTCGAACTGCCAGCCCATCCAATAGGCCCCGTCTTCGTCACGCTGGGCGTTCTGCCAATCCAGCAAGGTCGCGGCCGACGCCCGGCGTCCGAGCCGCAGCAGCGCCATAACCAGCTCGCAGGACTCGGCGGTCGTCACCCAGGGTTGGTCGATCACGCAGAGGCAGCCCAGGCCCGGTCGCACGAACGGCGCGACCCTGGTCTCCAGCCGCGCAAGTCCGGCCGCCGCCGGCGTCAGGCCGGTCAGGATCGGATAATAGGCGTCCATGGCGAAGCCTGACCGATCCTGCCCCGCGCGGTCGAAACGTTCCGGCGCGCACAGCACCGCGCGCCGCAGCCGTCCGCGCGCCAGCCGCCAGGCGTCCTGCGGCTCGTCCATCAGACCGGCCAGATGCAGGGCGCAGCCGAGGCTGGCGTAGATTGAGGCGTTGCCCGCCAGCACCGCGTCGTCGATCCCGCTCCCATGCGCCTCCGCGCACCAGGAAATGTCGCCGTCCGGGTGCTGCTGGGCCAGGACGAAGTCGATCGCGGCGCGCACCATCGGCCAGCGGCGGCGGGCCTCGGCCACATCTCCGGTCAGCCGAAAGCCATGCCAGACCGCGACCGCCGGATAGGCGATGAAGTTGGTGTCCTTCAGGAGCGGCGCCGCCACCCGGGCGATCCGCATCGGACCATCCATCGGCAGGGCGTTGCCATAGCCGCCCAGCCATGAACCGTCGGGGCCTTGCGTCTCCTGCAAGAAATCGAGCCCGGCTCGCGCCGCGCCGGCCTCCCCCATCACCGCCAGGGCCATGACGCTCTCAGCGTGGTTCCAGGCGTCCCAGGGGCCGCCCTCAAACCAGGGAATGGAGCCGTCCGAAAGCTGTGTGGACAGGATCGAGGCGCACGCCCCGCCAAGCGCGCTCAGCGCCGGGGCGGCGGCATAGGCCGTGCTGGCGCTCATGCCGGCTCACGCTTGCGGAAATAGAGGGCGACGCTCTTGCCCATCACCGGCGAGGTCACCGCATCCAGCATCTTCGTCAGCCAGGGCCGCTCCATCAAATCCCAGACCAGGAACCGGTGATAGAGCTTCACCAACGGGTGATCGTCGCGGCGCTCCCAGAACGCGCACTTAAGCCACCAATAGGGCGCGTGCAGGCCATGGGCGTGATGGCGGCCGGTCTTGTCGAAACCACGCGCGGCGATATCGGTCGCCAGTTCGCCTTCATCGAAAATTCGGACGTGGCCGCCCGGCTGGTCGCCATAGCCGCCGGGTCCCGAGGCCAGGGACCAGCATATCCTCTCGGGCCAAGCCCGCGGCACGGTGGCGACGAACGCCCCGCCGGGCTTCAGCACCCGGCCGATCTCGGCCAAGGCGGCATGGTAATCCTCCAGGTGCTCCAGCACCTCCGAGCAGATCACCGCATCGAAGGTCCCATCGGCGAAGGGCGTTCGATAGGCGTCGCCCAGGATGAAACCCGTCGTGGCGGTGGCGGCCGGCAGCACGCCCAGCCCATCACGCGCCTTGGTCAGGGACGGTCCGTCGCGATCCAGGCCGACGACATTGACCCCGCCCATCACATGCAAGCCATGGACATGACGCCCCTCCCCGCAGCCGAGATCCAGCACCCAGGCGCCGGGACGCAAGGCCAGCTTTTCCAGGCGAGCGGTCAGCATGGCCGCGCCACCGCGCGCGCCAGCACCACTTCGTAAGCCTCGGCGGCCCGCGGCCAGGAAAACCGCTCGCAAGCCCGCAGCAAGGCCGCCTCGCCCATGGCCGCGCGATGCGCCGGGTCCCCAAGCAACTGACCGATGGCCGAGGCCAGAGCCTCGGGGTCGCCCTTGCGGACCACGACGCCGGCGTCGCCGACCACTTCGGGCAGCGCCCCGCCGTCCGTCACCACCACCGGCGAGCCGCAGGACATCGCCTCGGCGGCCGGCAGGCCAAAGCCTTCATAGAGCGACGGCGTGACGCAGAGGGTCGCGCGGGCGTACTGCTCGACGACTTCCTGCTGCGTGAGGTCGCTGATGAACTCGACGCGGCCGGCCAGGCCCAGCTCATCCAGCAGATCGGCCGTGGGCCCCTCGCGCAGCTTCCCGATCACCACCAGCGCCAGGTCCGGCCAGGCGGGCAGCAGCTTCGCATAGGCCTCGATCAGGAACTTCAGGCCCTTTAAGGGGACGTCGGCGCTGGCGGTGGTGAGCAGCCGCATGGGCTCACGCGCGATCTGGGGCTGCGGCTTGAAGACGCTTTGGTCGATGCCGAGCGGAATGACGGAGATATTGGCCGGCGCGACGCCAAGGCATTCGGCGACGTCCTGGCCGCTGCTCTCCGACACCACGATCACGTCGGTCAACCTCGGCGCCACATGCTCCTGCATCGCCAGAAAGCTGTACCAGCGGCGCTTCAGCCAGCGGACGCCCCGCCGGGGTTCGGCCGCCAGGGCCAGATCAAGATCCCGGCGGATCGGATGGTGGATGACGCCGACGACCGGCACGCCCCGCTTCTGGATATCCAGCAGGCCCAACGCCAGCGACTGGTTGTCCAGCACGACGTCATAGTGATCGCTGTGGGCGCGCAGGTACTTGGCCGCCCGGCGGCCGAAGCTCCACGGCTCCATGAATTTGCCCGACAGGTGCCCGAAGAATTCCGCCGTGTCGGTCCAACTGAACAGGTGCCGCCACCGCAACGCCCGGCGCCCGTTGTGGGGTTGGGCGTAGAGATCCAGCGACGGTAGCTTCACCAGGCCGATCCCGTCGGCGAGATGCGGATAGGGCGGTCCGGAAACGACCTCGACCCGATGCCCCCGCTCAGCCAGCGCCCGGGCCGCTTCGGCCAGATAGATGCCCTGGCCGCCGACCCTGGGGTCGGAGCGATACGACAGGAAGGCGATGTGGAGGGGGTGGTCCGTCCGGGACGGCGCAGGTCGGGCTGTCGTGCCTTCAAGCGCGTGCGCCGGAGCTTCGAACGTCAAGCCGGTTCTCCCTCTAAGCGTCGGTATGGATGCCGACGCCAGGGGCTATAGCAGGTGACCTACGGGACGGCAGACAAACATCGTCAAAATCCGAACAACGTTCATCGCCTGCCTGTTGCGTAAACGCAGTCGAGATTGCGAAGACCCGCGCGACGGCGCCGCACGGGTCTTCACGCGATCACCAGCTGGTTTCGAGGATCACGCCGACGACCCGCGGGTCGCCGAACATCGCCTGGTCGTAGGCCGCTTGGTTTTGCTGCACATACTGCTCGTCGAAGATGTTCTTGGCGTAGACCGAGGCGCTCCAATGGGCGGTCTCGTAGCCGACCTTGGCGTTGACCAGGGTCCGCGCGTCGATCGCGTAATTGGCCTGGTTGGGGCCAGAGGCGCTGTAGGCTTTGCTGCGATAGCTGGCGTTAAGGTTGGCGACGAAGCCGTTGTCCCAACGATAGTTTCCGCCCACGGCCCAGGTCCATTCCGGGGCGAAGGCGAAGGACGATCCCGAAAGGTCGACGGTGTCGGCGCCCGGGCTGACGGTGAAGTCGTCGAACTCGGTGTGGCTGGCGCCCAGCGCGGCGTACACGTCGAACTGCCGGCTGGCGCGATAGGCCGCTTCCAGTTCCAGACCGTACAGGTGCGAGGCGCCGGCGTTCTCGATCTGGGTGTCGTAGATGTTGGAGCCGAGGTTCACCAGGACCTGCTGATCGGTCCAGTCGACATAGTAGGCGTTGGCGTTGACGCTCAGGGCGTTGTCCAGCCAGGTCGAGCGCAGGGCCAGTTCATAGTTCCAGGTATATTCCGGATCGTAGGGGACGATGGTCCCGCGCGCGACGTTGACCGTGGCCCCGCCGGAGCGATAGCCGCGCTGCACCACGAAGCTGGCCGAGGCCGAGCCGGTGATGTCGTACTTCAGGCCGAGCTTGGGCAGAAAAGCTTCGAAGGTGCGGCTGGTCGAGGGGACCACCGCGCTGGCCTGGCCGACATAGAGCCCGACCACCTGGTTCAGACCGGCGATCACCGGGGCCAGCTGGCCAAACATCGCCGGGTTCGGGGAGACGCCGGCGAAGACGGCCTTCTGGTTGACGTCCTGGGTGTTCTCCTCCCGGTCATAGCGGAAGCCGCCGAGCAGCGAGAGCTGCGGCGTCAGCGCGAAACGGCCGTCGGCGAAGATGGCCGCGGTCTCGATCTGGTCGGAGGTGGCCCCGTCGAAGTCCACCGGCACGACCGGCAGCGCGGCGGTGTAGAGGCCGGCCGCCAGGTTGGCGGTCCCCGCGTTCAGGCCGAACGGCGGGCTCATCAGCACGCCGACCAGGGTCGAGGTCGGGGTCGGCACCTCGCGCCGGCTGCTCAGGGCGACGTCGTTCTGGCGATTGGCGTAGTAGGCGCCGACCAGACCCTCAAGCCGCTCGCCCTGATACTGCAGGCGCAGTTCCTGGGAGAAGGTCTTGTCGGTTTCGTCCTGAGTGGCGAACTCCGAGCTGACCGGGCCGCCGTCGATGTCGAAGCTGGTGGAGAGATCGAGCCGGCTCCAGGCGGTGACGCTGGCCAGGGTCAGTCGGTCGGAGATTTCGTAGTCGGCCGCGAGGGTCAGGATGTCGGTCGTACCCTTGCTGCGGTTCGGGAAGTCGCCGGTGGCGATGCGGTTATCCCATGCGTCCGGCACGTCGGTGCGGGCATAGGTGTAGGCGTAGCCGCCGCTGCGCTCGTCGTGGGTCCAGGTGGCGCGTGCGGTCAGGCCCGGGATGGTCGCCGGCGCGAACAGCAGGCTCGAGCGGATGGTGGTCGCCTCGCGCGCGTTCTCATCTTCCTTGCGGGTGGTGTTGTAAATGAAGCCGTCGGACTGACGGTCCTCGACCGCGATCCGGAAGGCCAGTTGGTCGGCCACGATCGGGCCGCCGCCGGCCACCGCGACCGAACGGTCGCCGCCGTCGGAGAGCAGGACGCGCCCGCGCGCGGCCCAGTCCCAGGTCGGCTCTTGCGTGCGGATCACCACCGCGCCGGCCAGGGCGTTGCGGCCCTGCAGCGTCGACTGCGGGCCGCGCAGGATTTCGACCTGCGCCACATCCCACATGTCCAACGGACCGTTGCTCAGTCCGTGATCGGGGATCGCGGCGCCGTCGACATAGATGGTCGCCAGTCCGCCGCTGCCGGCGCCCGTGACGCCGATATTACTGATCCCGCGGATCGAGAAGCCCGACGCGCCATAGGTTTCGGCCACGTTGACCGTGCGATTGACGATGTCGCTGAAATTCTGGATGGCCTCGTCCTCGATCCGCTGGGCGGTGACGACGGCGACGCTTGCGACAGTGTCCTGAAGACTGCGTTGCGCCTTCTCCCCGGTGACGATCACTTCGTCGACGGAGGTCGCGGCGTCATCAGCGAACGCCGCTCCGGCAGGCAGGAGCAACGCCGCAAGGCTGGCGGCGCATAGGAGGCGAGATTTCACAGGCAGTCCTCATTTTACGAGAACCCGGATGCGGCGCCCTCGTCTTGCGTTCAGTTTACTGAGGTCCGTCTACGCGCAAATTGCTGCTAAAAACCTTCCAAGCCGCCGAGCGCGCGAACGCCCGCATACCTGTGATCCGGAAAGCACGAATATTTACGTTACGGAAGAGTCCGCTAAATACAACCTCGTCAGGCGCTGAGTTTTTCTCGTTCGGGCGCCTTGGGCTTGGAGAACTCCATGGCGTCGTCGGTGACGGCGCCAAACCGCAGCGCCAGCAGGTCCAGCGCGTAATTCTGGTTCAACTTCCAGGGCTTCGTGAGACCCTGCCGTGGGAATTGGCCGATCCCGCGCTGCACATAGCCCGACGAGAAGTCGAGCCAGGGCGCCTCGTCGACGGCGGGGTTCTTCTGCGGGGTCGCCTGCTTCAGCCCCGTTCGATCCATATGGTTCAGCAGCCGGCAGACATATTCGCAGGTCAGGTCGCATTTCAGCGTCCAGGAAGCGTTCGTATAGCCGAACGCCGAGGCCAGGTTCGGCACGCCGCTATACATCATGCCCTTGTAGGAGACGGTCTTGGACAGATCGATCAACTCGCCGTCGACGGTGACCTCCATGCCGCTGAGCAGCTGCATCTTCAGGCCGGTGGCGGTGACCACGATGTCGGCCTCCAGTTCCTGGCCGGACTTCAGCTTCAGGCCCTTGGCCGTGAAGGTCTCGATGTGGTCGGTGACCACCGAAGCCTTACCGCTCTTGATCGCCTCGAACAGATCGGCGTCCGGCACCAGGCACAGCCGCTGATCCCACGGGTTGTAGCTGGGCGTGAAGTGTTTATCGACATCGTAGTCGGGGCCCAGATGCTCGCGCACCATGCCCAGAATCCGCTGCTTGGTCTGATCGGGCTTCTTGCGCGCCATGTTGAAGAACAGCATGCCAAACAGTACGTTGCGCCAGCGGGTGATCCCGTAAGCGAGCTTGGCCGGCAGGTTCTTGCGCAGCCAGTTGGCTGACGCATCCTCGGCCGGGCGCGACACCACATAGGTCGGCGAGCGCTGCAGCATGACCACGTGGGCGGCGCTCTTGGCCATCTCCGGCACCAGCGTTACGGCGGTCGCGCCGCTGCCGATCACCACCACCTTCTTGCCGGCATAGTCGAGGTCTTCCGGCCACTTCTGAGGGTGCAGGATCGGGCCGGCGAACTGATCGGTCCCGGCGAAGTCAGGCGTGTAACCCTCGGCGTAGTCGTAGTAGCCGGTGCACATGAAGAGGAAGTTGCAGGTCAACTGCACCACGTCCCCGCCCGGCCCACGCTCGGCCTCGACCGTCCACATGGCGTTCGCCGACGACCACGAAGCGCGCTTCACCTGATGACCGAAGCGGATGTGGCGATCGACGCCGTGCTCGACGGCGGTCTCGCGGACATAGTCGAGGATCGAAGGCCCGTCGGCGATCGCCTTGGCCCCGCGCCACGGCTTGAAGGAATAGCCAAGGGTGTACATGTCGCTGTCCGAGCGGATGCCCGGATAGCGGAACAGGTCCCAGGTGCCGCCGATGGCTTCGCGCCCCTCAAGGATCGCATAGGTCTTCTTCGGGGAGTTGGCCTGCAGATGGTAGCCCGCGCCAATGCCTGAGAGGCCAGCGCCTACGATCAGAACGTCAAAGTGCTCGATGGCCACTAGGATATTCCTCGCCTGGACCTCCGAACTTCGCCGGATCATCCGTCAAACAGTTGTTTGCATCATGCTACGCTGCCGAACTTCCGCCAAGTGATCATTGATAAGTGAGAGTTCGCGCGGCCATTGGCCGCCGAAGAGGCGACCGGCGACTTGCCGGGCATTCACCGAGATTTTGAACTCGCACCGGAAGGGCCGCCGCTCCCCACGGCGAGTTGGGAACCGCCTGGACGCCGCCGAGGCCTATGCGCATTCTCTCGCCCACAAATGGAGTGGGCGGAAATGACTGACGGCGTGAAAAGCTTTCCCAAGGGGTTCGTCTGGGGCGCGGCCACGGCCGCCCATCAGGTGGAGGGCGGCAACGTCAATTCCGACTGCTGGGCGCTGGAACACGCCTCGCCGTCGCTGTTCCGCGAGCCGTCGGGCGACGCCGTCGACCAGTACCACCGGTTCGGCGACGACATGGCGATCCTGGCCGGGCTGGGACTTCAGGCCTACCGGTTCTCGATCGAATGGGCGCGGATCGAGCCGGCGGACGGGATCTTCTCGCAGGCCGCCCTGGACCACTATCAGCGCTGCATCGACGCCTGCCTCAGCCGAGGCCTGGCGCCGGTGCTGACCTACCACCACTTCACCCTGCCGCTTTGGCTGGCCCGCCAAGGCGGCATGACCAACCCGGCCTTCCCCGACCGCTTCGCCCGTTTCTGCGAGCACGCCACGCGCCACCTGCGCGGTTTCGACATCGCCTGCACCATCAACGAGTTGAACCTGCCGCTGTTCATCCGCGAGCCGCTGATGGCGCGCATGACCTCGGAGAAGGCGCTGGCCCGCATCGCCGCCGCCGAGGCGGTGCTGCATGGCCCCATCGACAGTTTCTTCCTCTACAGCCCGCGCGAGGTGATCCTGAACCAGGGCCTCGCCGCCCACGCCAAGGGCCGCGACGCCATCAAGTCGGTCCGGCCGCAGATCCAGGTCGGGATCACCTTCGCCGTCCAGGACGAACAGGCCGAGCCTGGCGCCGAGGCGCTGCGCGATCAGCGGCGCGAGGACTTCTACGGGGTCTGCCTGGACGCGGTGAAGGGCGACGATTTCATCGGCGTGCAGACCTATTCGCGCGTCGTCTCCAAGCGTGACGGCAGTTCCGGTCCCGAAGACGGCCATCCGCGCACGGTGATGGGCTACGAGGACCGCCCCCAAGCCCTGGCCGCCACCTGCCGTTTCGTCTGGGAACGCACCCGCACACCGATCCTGGTCACCGAAAACGGCTGGGCCGGCGAGGACGACGCTCGCCGGGAGGCGTTCGTCCGGGAAGCCCTGAGCGAACTGCATGGCGCGATCGCCGAGGGCGTAGACGTCCGCGGCTATTTCTACTGGTCGCTGCTCGACAACTACGAATGGGCGGCCGGCTATGGTCCGAAGTTCGGGCTGATCGGCGTGGACCGCGCCACCCAGCGCAGGCGGATCAAACCCTCGGCCGTCGCGCTCGGCGACATCGCCCGCGCCAACGGCCTGGGCGTTCAAGCCGTCGAGACAACAAAGGTCATGGGCGACGGCGCGCCCGTGGGACTGTAGAGAACACCGATACCCAGTCAGGCGGATGCACCCGTGCCAGATCGAGTTGTAAAGCCAGCGCCCTCTGAACTGCGCGCCAAGGTGCGCTTCCTCGGCAAGGTGCTGGGCGACGTCATCAAGTCCCAGGACGGCCAGGGGTTGTTCAACCGCATCGAGGACATCCGCCAGACCTCGGTGGCCTTCCATCGCGAGGGCGGCGCGGCCAACGCCGCCCTGCTGGAAGAGCGGCTGCGCAGCCTCGACCTGCACGAAACCGTGCGCTTCGCCCACTCGTTCGCCTGTTTCCTGCAGATCACCAACATCGCTGAAGACAGCATCCAGCGCGACAAGACCCAGGACGGCGACGCCCGCGCCGACACCCTGGCCGGCAGCCTGCGCGCCCTGGCCGCCGACGGGGTCGGCCCCGAGGCGGTGGCGAAGCTGCTGGCCGGCGGCCTGATCGCGCCGGTGATCACCGCCCACCCCACCGAGGTTCGCCGCAAGAGCGTACTCGACCGCGCCGGCGCCATCGCCACGGCCTTCACCGCCTGGGAAAAGGCTCAGACCGACGCAGAGCGTCAGGCGCTGGAGACCCAGCTGCTGCGCGAGGTGGCGATCTTCTGGCGCACCCGGCTGCTGCGCAGTGTCCGGCTGGGCGTGGTCGATGAGATCGAAACCGCCGTCTCCTATTTCGAGCGCAGCTTCCTGGCCGAGTTGCCCCGGCTCTACGCCCATTGGGAACACCAGTTGCAGACCAAGCTGCCCAGCTTCCTACAGGTCGGCTCCTGGGTCGGCGGCGACCGCGACGGCAATCCGTTCGTCACCGAGGCCGTCCAGCGCCAGGCCTTCGCCCGCCAGTCGCAGGCCGCGCTCCAGGCCTATCTGGAACGCATCCATACGCTGGGCGCGGAGCTGTCGATCTCCAACGAACTGGCCAAGGTCACCCCGGCCCTGAAGGCGCTGGCCGACCGGTCCGGCGACGCCTCGCCCCACCGGCTGGACGAGCCCTATCGCCGGGCCCTGCGCGGGATCTACGCCCGGCTGGCCGCCACCTATCCGCGACTGACCGGCGAGGCTCCGCCCAGGCCCGCCACCCTGATCGCCGAACCCTACCCCGACGCCCAGGCCCTGAAGGCCGACCTTCAGGTCATCCTCGACGCCCTGGTCGAGAGCCACGGCGAGATCTTCGCCGCCGGCCCCCTGCCCGACCTGATCCGCGCGGTCGACATCTTCGGCTTCCACCTGGCGACGCTGGACCTGCGCCAGAACTCGGCGGTCCACGCGCGCACCATCGCCGAACTGATGGCCGTCGCCGGCGTCTGCGCCGACTATGAGGCCCTGAATGAGGCGGCGCGTTGCGAACTGCTGCTGTCGGAGCTGGCACACCGCCGGCTGCTCTATTCGCCCTATGCCGAATATGGCGAGGAGACCCGGCGCGAATACGCGGTGCTGAGCGCGGCGGCCCAGTCTCGCCGCCGCTACGGCGCGCAGGCGATCCGCGCCTACATCGTTTCGAACACCACCTCGGTCTCCGATCTGCTGGAGGTCTACATCCTGCTCAAGGAGGTCGGTCTCTTCCATCCGGGGCAGACGCCGAGCACCGAGATATTCGCCGAGCCGCTGTTCGAGACCATCCCCGACCTGCGCGCCGCGCCGCAGACCATGGGCGCCTATCTCGACCTGCCGCTGATCAAGGCCCTGCTGGCCGAGGGCCGGCTGCAGGAGGTGATGATCGGCTATTCGGACAGCAACAAGGACGGCAGCTACCTCACCTCGACCTGGGAGTTGCACAAGGCCTCGACCGCCCTGCTGAAGGTGACCGACGAGGCTGGGCTGCGGCTGCAACTCTTCCACGGCCGGGGCGGCACCGTCGGCCGCGGCGGCGGCTCCAGCTATGAGGCGCTGCTGGCTCAGCCGGAAGGCACCGTGCGCGGCCGCATCCGCATCACCGAACAGGGCGAGGTGGTCGCCAACAAGTACGCCGACCCGCTGCTGGCCCGCCAAAGCCTGGAGACCATCACCGCCGGCGTGGTGCTCGCCTCGCTCGGCAAGTCGGCCGACCACGCGCTGGCCCAGCGTCACGGTTCGACGCTCGGGCGCCTGTCCCAAGCCTCGATGGAGGCCTATCGCAACCTTGTCTACGAGACGCCCGGCTTCGTGGACTACTTCTACGCCGCCACCCCGTTGACCGAGATCGTCGAGCTGAACATCGGCAGCCGGCCCGCCTCGCGCCAGCCCACGCGCAACATCGAAGGTCTGCGGGCCATTCCCTGGGTGTTCTCCTGGTCGCAGTCGCGGACCATGCTGCCCGGCTGGTACGGCTTTGGCTCTGCGGTGGAGGCGGCCGGCGTCTCGCTCGCAGAACTCCACGAACTGCACGAAGCTTGGCCGTTCTTCGCCACCACCCTGGCCAATATGGAGATGGTGCTGGCCAAGGCCGACGTGAACATCGCGCGCCGCTATGCCGACCTGGTCGAGGACAAGACCCTGGCGACCTCAATCTTCGACCGCATCAGCGCCGAGTGGGAGAAGACCACCAACGCCCTGCTGGCCATCAGCGGCCAGGGCGCGCTGCTGGATCGCCACACCGAACTGGCCGAGGCGCTTCGCACCCGCCTGCCCTATATCGACCCGCTCAACCACCTGCAGATCGAACTGATCCGCAGACGACGCGCCGGCGATACCGACGAGGCCGTGCGCGAAGGCATCCACCTGACCATCAACGGCATCGCCGCGGGCCTGCGTAACAGCGGCTAGCCGGCGTGCGCCTGCCGCCGGGTCCTCTCAACTTGCGTAACTTGCGTCCACCGGCGGGGATCGAATGGTAGAGCTAGGCGTTCACACCCTAAGCGGGAGGAAATCCATGAATCCAGACAGCCTGATGATCCGCAGCGCGAACCTGTTGGGGACCACCCTGAAGGACGGCTCGGGCAAGAAGCTCGGGACGATCCGCGAGGTGTTCTTCGAACGCGACACCGGTCAGGCGCGGTTCGTCATCGTGGAGCTCGGCGGCCTGCTGAAGGCGGCCGGAAAATTCTATCCCGTTCCCTGGCGCACCTTGAAATTTGATGAGAAGACCAGCGGCTATCTAGCTGATCTTACAAAAGATAAGCTAAAGGGCGGGCCGGCCTATGATCGCGACCAGCTCAACGACACCGCCTATGCCTGGAGCGAACAGACCGAACGCTATTACAGTGTCGATCCGATCTGATCGCGCAGACTCCGACGCTTGGTGAGCGCCAGCACCCCGTCATACGGAATGGCCGGGATTTCGCGCAGCCGCATCTTCCACCAGGCCGGCCAACCCATCTGGCGCGGCCCGGCCTTGACCGAGCCGTCGAGGCTAGGCACGCCCAGGGCCGCGAAGATCAGCCTGGTCCTTGGCGTATGATAGCTGTCGGTGCAGACTATCGCGCCGGCCAAACCCCGCCGGCCGATCTCGCGCGCCGCGGCGACCACCGTCTGCAAGGTGTCGAGGCTGTCGTCGTCAAGGATCAACCGCTCGCGCGCCACGCCGCCGGCCGTCAATCGCTCAGCCATGATCGAAGCCTCGGACGGGCCGTAGCGCCCCACTCCGCCCGAGCAAAAGATCAGCGCGTCCGGATGGGCCTGCGCCAGCCGCCGTCCGCCCTCGATGCGCCGAAGCAGCGCCGCACTCGCAAGGCCGTCAGGTCGGACGGCCGCGCCGAGAATGACAATAAGATGATGGGGCAATCTGGTCGGCCGTTCCCTCAAGGATCGGCCGCAAGATGACCGCCAGGGCGTCCCGGCGCTAGGCTCGCGCCTCATTATTCATCGGAGGACTATGCTCCTCGATCAGATCGTCCTGCTCGGCCAGCCGCACCGCGCTGCGGACGTTCAACCGGGTCAGCACGTCGGCGTCGTCGCCATAGACGTCCTTGGCCTTGGCCAGTTGGTCGCGCCACGCGATCCGCGCCAGGCTGTCGGTCTCGCCGGCGAACAGGATGTCGACGCCCTGCGAACCTGGCTTGCAGATGACATAGTTCGCGCCGGCTGGCGGCAGGACCCTGTCCCCGTCCAGGGCGGTATAACGATAGCGATTGCCAGATTTCCCGGCGAATTCGATCTGACGGGCCAACGCACGCTCCCGACCTGAGGCAAAAGATGTTCCGGGCCCGGCCCAGCCGTTCCCACGCTCCTGTTAGCCGGCTGACTTGGGCAAAAGATAGGCATAGCGCTCCAACGACGGATCACCTTGTCGCGAGAACCCACGCCGCGTTGCGGAATCTCGGAGCAACCTGGGCCATATGGCGTTCCTCGTCTCGCGGCGGCTCTGCTAGGTTGAGCCTCGAGGTGTTTCGATTCATGGAAACGCTCTTTGTTGAGGCTACGACGCGAGCCGATGGAACGACCCGCCGACTTTAGCTTGATGGACGCCGATGACGGCCGCAAGGCCGTGCTCTCCGGCGACTGGACGGCGACATCCACCGGCGACGCCGCCCAGCGACTGGCCGCCGTCATCGAGAGCGACGGCCTGAAGGGCGTCGACATGACCCCGGTCGGCCGGCTCGACACCGCCGGTGCCTTCGCCCTGATCCGCGCCCTGCGCGACGTGCTGCCCAGCGATCGTATCCAGGCCCGTCCCGAGACCGTTCGGCTGCTCGAACTGGTTGGCGAAGCCGCCGCCGAAAAACCCGCCAAGCGACCCGAGCCCCACGGCTTCCACCAGTTTCTCGTGCGGATCGGCCGCGGCGTGTTCGACCTGGGCCGCGAGTTCTTCGAGACCATGGTCTTCACTGGTCACCTGCTAGTGGTGGTCGGCCGGGTGATGGCCAATCCAAAGCGCATCCGCTGGGCGGCCTGCGTCTCCCTGGCCGAGCGGGCCGGGCTCGACGCCATTCCGATCGTCGCGGTCACCTCGTTCTTCATCGGCGCGGTCGTCGGCCTGCTGGGCGCCAACATGCTTCGCCAGTTCGGGGCCGAGGTCTTCGCCGTCGAATTGATCGGCATCGCGGTGTTGCGCGAATTCAACATCCTGATCACCGCCATCCTGCTCGCCGGCCGCTCGGCCTCGGCCTTCGCCGCCGAGATCGGCTCGATGAAGATGAATCAGGAAATCGACGCCATGAAAGTCATGGGCGTCGATCCGTTCGAAGCCCTGGTCTTCCCCCGCTTCGCCGCCCTGCTCACCATCATCCCGCTGCTGACCTTCGTGGCGACGCTGGCGGGCCTGTTCGGCGGATTGCTGATCACCTGGTCGGTGCTGGGCCTCGGGCCCAACTTCTTCTTTCAGCGGATCATCGACAATGTCGGGGTCACCCATTTCCTGATCGGCATGTCCAAGGCCCCGGTGATGGCCATCGTCATCGCCGGCATCGGCTGCCGCCAAGGCATGGAGGTCGGCGGCGACGTGGAATCGCTGGGCCGCCGGGTGACGTCGGCCGTCGTCCACGCCATCTTCGCCATCATCCTGATCGATGCCGTCTTCGCCCTGCTCTACATGCAGTTGGGGATCTAAGTGTCAGACGACAAAGCAGCCCCCCTGGACGCTGACGGCCCCGCCATCGAGGTGAGAGGCTTGAAATCGCAGTTCGGTTCTCATGTCGTGCATGAGGATCTCGACATCACCGTCATGCGTGGCGAGGTGCTGGGCGTGGTCGGCGGGTCGGGCACAGGCAAATCGGTCCTGCTGAACTCGATCATCGGCCTGCGCCGCCCCAACGCCGGCACGGTCAAGGTGTTCGGCCAGGACATCCAACACGCCAGCCGGCGCCGTTGGTCGGAGATCGAACGCTGCTGGGGGGTCTTGTTCCAGCAGGGCGCGCTGTTCTCGAACCTCACGGTCCGCCAGAACGTCGCCGCCCCGATGTACGAGCACACCAACCTGTCGCGGAAGACCATCGAGGAACTGGCCGACCTGAAGATCGCCCTGGTCGGCCTTCGCGCCGGCGCCGGCGACCTGAAGCCTGCGGAGTTGTCGGGCGGCATGCGCAAGCGCGCGGGCCTGGCCCGGGCGCTGGCCCTCGACCCGGAGCTCTTGTTCCTCGACGAACCGACCGCCGGTCTCGACCCGATCGGGGCGGCCGCCTTCGACACCTTGATCAAGGACCTCTCCGACAGTCTGAACCTGACGGTGTTCATGATCACCCATGACCTGGACACGCTCTATGCGATCACCGATCGCGTGGCGGTGCTGGCCGACAAGCAGGTGATCGTGACCGCGCCGGTGCGAGAGCTCGAGCGGTCGACACACCCCTGGATCAAAGAGTACTTCCTCGGCCCGCGCGGACGCGCGGCCGCCGATGCAGTCAAGAAAGCCGAGACGGCAGCCTGATGGAAAAAGACGCCAACTACGCCCTGGTGGGCTTTTCGACCCTGCTGTTGTTCACCGGCCTGGTCATCTTCGTGGTCTGGCTGGCGCGGCTGACCTTCGCCCAGGACTACGATGTCTACGACATCGTCTTCCAAGGCCCGGTTCGCGGCCTGACCCAGGGCGGCGAGGTGCATTTCAACGGCATCAAGGTCGGCGAGGTCACCCGGATCCAACTCGACCGCACAGATCCAAACCGGGTGATCGCCCGGGCCCGCGTCACCTCCGACGTGCCGATCCGCGTCGACTCCTTCGCCACCCTGGAGCCGCAAGGCATCACCGGCGTGAACTATGTGCAGATCACCGCCGGCACGCCGTCCAAGCGCCTGCTGAAAGACACCGTGACGCCGGGCGAGATTCCCAAACTCCGCACCCAGCGCAGCGCCCTCTCCGACCTGCTGGAGGGCGGCGGGACGGTGCTGACCCGCACGGTCGAGGCCCTGGACCGCGTCAACCGGGTGCTATCGGACCAGAACATCAAGACGGTCGGGGCGGCGATCAGCGACGCCCAGGCGGTCACCGCCGAGTTGCGTGAGCGCAAAGCGATCATCGCCGACGCGCAGAAATCGCTGCAAAGCATCGACGCCGCCGCGTTGGAGATCGCGGCGCTGAGCAAGGCCAGCCGCGACCTGGTGGACAACGACGGCAAGCGCACCCTGGCCAATCTGGCCGCCGCTTCGGACGAAGCCCAAGCCGCCGCCAAGGACATCCGCACGATGATCGGCCGTCTCGAAGGCCCGACCAACGACTTCGCCACCAACGGCCTGCCGCAGCTCATCTCGTCGGTCCAGACGTTGCAGGAGACCGCCGAGTCCCTCGACACGTTGATCCGCGACGTCCAATCCAATCCCCGCGGCCTGGTCGCAAAGCCGACGGCCCAGGAAATCAAGGTAAAGCCATGATCGCCCTCGCACGCAGTCTTCGCGTCCTGAGCCTCACGGCACTGGCCGTCTCGCTCTCGGCCTGTATTTCGCTGTTCCCGGAGTCCGAACCCGCCCAGCTCTATCGCTTCGACGGCGCGACGCCGATCGCCGCCGCGGGCCCGGCCTTGGCCCCATCGGCGCATTTCGGAGTCTTGCGCGCCAACGGCGCCTTCGTGCGCTCGTCGGCGGGTGATCGCCTCCTCACCGTCAACGGCGATCAGGTCGCCTACATCGCGGAGACCCGCTGGGTTACGCCAGCCTCGGTCCTCTTCAACGAGGCGATGACCCGCGCCTTCGACAACAACACCGGCGCGGCGCGGCTGATGTCGCGCGGCGAGACCAGGCGCGCCAACTACTTCCTGCGGGTCGATGTCACGCGGTTCGAGGCGGTCTATGATCAGGGGAGCAAGGCGGCCCCGCAGGTCGCCGTCGGCCTTCGCGTCTCGCTGCTCCGCGCCGACCGGACGCTGGCCGGCTCCACCCTGATCGAGGCGAAGGTTCGCGCCGGCGACAACAGAGTCTCGTCCATCGTCACGGCGTACGACCAAGCCGTCGGCCAAGCGCTGGCCGAACTGATCGCCTGGACCAACCAGACCGGCGCAACCTCGGCCTAGTGGCTGACGTCAGGCTTCCAGACCGGCGATCCGCTTGGCGGCGGTCACCGTATTCTTGAGCAGGCAGGCCACGGTCATCAAGCCGACGCCGCCTGGCACCGGGGTGATGTAGCCGGCGACCGCCGAGGCTTCCTTATAGGCCACGTCCCCGACCAGCTTGGTCTTGCCGGCCGCGGCCTTCACCGGGTCGCGGAACGGCACGCGGTTGATGCCGACGTCGATCACGGCGGCGCCGGGTTTGATCCAGTCGGCCTTGATCATCTGCGGACGGCCCACCGCAGCGACCAGAATATCGGCCTCGCGGCAAACCGCCGGCAGGTCCTGGGTACGCGAATGGGCGATGGTGACGGTGCAGTCGGCCTGCAGCAGCAGTTGGGCGATCGGCTTGCCGACCAACACCGAACGGCCCACCACCACCGCGCGCTTGCCGCTCAGGTCACCCAGCGTTTCACGCAGCAGGATCATGCCGCCGAGCGGCGTGCAGGGCACCAGCGAGGGCAGTCCCTGCGCCAGGCGCCCAGCGTTGACGACGTGCAGACCGTCGACGTCCTTGGCCGGGTCGATGGCCTCGATCACCACCTTCTCATCCAGACCCTTGGGCAGCGGCAGTTGCACCAGAATGCCGTGGATCGCCGGGTCGCGGTTCAACTGATCGACCATGGCCAGCAGATCGGCCTGGCTGACATCGGCCGGCAGCCGGTGCGTGACCGAATGCATCCCCGCGGCGTTGGAATGCTCGCCCTTGGAGCGCACATAGACTTGACTGGCGGGATCCTCGCCGACCAGCACGACCGCCAGGCCAGGTTGCAGGCCGTGCTCGGCCTTGAGGATCGCCACCTCCGCGGCGACCTCGGCGCGCAGGCGTTCGGCCGTGGCCTTGCCGTCGATGATCTGAGCCTGGGACATGCGTTCTCCTGATCGGAACTGGCTGTGGGACTACCCGTTCAGCCTGCGCCGCGCAATGCGACGAGGATGAGCGCCTAGATTCGCGTCCAGGCGGTCACGGCCCAGGCATGAGAGTCGTGCCGCAGCATTCGGATCGCCGCCCCGGGCTCCAGCCAAACCAGCGTGTGGTCGTCCTCGACCTTCAACTCCGGCTGCTCCGACTGAAGGTCCATGACGAAGAAGGCCCCCCGATTGTTCCAGGCGTCGCCGTCGGTGTTGAGGAAGAATTGGTCGGCCACGGCGAACGGCGCCTTCACCGACACCCTCAGCCCGGCCTCCTCGCCAAACTCCCGCACCACCCCCTGCTCCGGCGTCTCCCCCGCGTCGACCCCGCCGCCCGGCAGGTCGTGCCAGGACGCGCCGTCGGCCTTGACGATGTGCACCAGGGCGATCTGGCCGTCCCGCTCCAGGATGCCGAACGCCGCCGGGCGGTCCACATAGGTGCGGTCAGCCCGGCGCTCTCCGAACTGCGGAACCGCGCGCATCGATCAGTCCTTGCCGTAGAGGTTGTCGTAAGGATCCTTGCCGGCCAGGACGTCCTGCACCCGCACCACCGGCCAACCGACCGTGGCGTTGGCGCTGCCGCGCCAGGCCGAGACGATCATGTCGCGAAGCTCCGAGGCGCCGAGCGCCAGTTGCTGGGTCGCAAAGGCGACGCCGCGCGGATCGCCCGCCTTGATCCCGCCGGCCTTCTCCAGTTCGTAGAACGGTATGACCTCGGCGGCGGTCGCGGTCAGATAGTCGACCGTGCGCTTTTCGATCGGGCCGCTGGTCGGCTTGAGCGACGTCATCTTCGCTTTCACGGCGGCGGGCTTGATGTTCGCGAACACGAACTCGCCCTCGAACGGTCCGTGGACCTTGGCGGTCGTGTAACCGCTCGGGTTCGGGAACTCGCCCCAACCGTTGTAGTGGACGGTCACGTGCAGCGGCTGGGCGCCGTCGCCGACGAAGTGCGACAGGGCGCCGATGGTCTGCAGGATCTGCGCCTCCCGCCGCACCAAGTCGCGCTTCAACCAGGCCCGGCGCTGCGGGTTCTTCTCACGCGCCGCCGCCGCTTTCACCGCGCGCCAATAGGCGAAGTCCTTGGTCAGTTGCTGATACTGATCGATGATCGAATAAGGCAGATAGCCGGCCTTCCAACTATCCAGCCCCGCAGCCTGCAGCCCCTTTTCGTAGTCGGCCCGCGTGGGCGGCAACGGCAGGAACGAGGGTCCGCCCAGCAGCTTTCCCTCATCGTCCAGGTCCAGGAAGTGGCCGGCGTCGCGGTTGTGGTCATGGATGCGGCCCGCGCCCTTGGAACGGTCCTGCTCGCGCGACAGCTCGCCGACATCGCGCACGGCGGCGGGGTTCCGCAGGAAGGCCGGGATCTCGTCCGGCAGGGCCTGCATCGCCGATTCACCGACAATCCGGTGCCCCATCGCGCCCCAGGCCAACGCCTGGGCCGGGGCGAGCGCGACGACAAGGGCGACGATCAGTGGAGCTTTCATGCGCCTCCGTTTAAGCGATCTTGAGCGCCGCCTCCACCTGCAACCCCGCCGTTCGCGACTCGATCTTCAAGACATCGGTGTCGATCCAGTCGAAGGAGAGCCCCCAGTTATTCGGCGCCCGGCATCGCCTACAGGCAGTTCCCAGAGATGGAATCCCCATAGATTCGCATGGCTGATCCCTTGCCGCATAAGGGGTTAGGCAACGCCCCTGGCCGCCCGGAAACCGGCGGTGTCCATTTGTCGCTGTTAGGAATGCTTCACGCAGGGTTGAACACCCCTCGGACTCCGAGTACTAAAACCGCCGCTGCCAAGATCAACGACGAAGGAGCTGCCGTCATGAGACGTCGCCTCGCCGCCCTTGCCGCCCTCCCGATTTTGTTGGGGCTGTCTACGAGCGCACAAGCCGCGCCCGCCCCCGACCCGGTCGGGGATCTGATCGTTTCGGCCCTCACCGGGGCCCTGCCCGGGACGCCTGAGTTCCGCCTGAAAGCCAGCCTCTACCATGCCGGCGCCAAGGGCGTGGGCGCGCTGGACTCGCTCGGTTGCCGCGTCGTGGCGATGCGCACCGTCGCCATCGACTCCAAGCTCATTCCTCGCCGCACCAAGCTGTTCATCAAGGAAACCGTCGGCCTGCCGATGCCCGACGGCTCGCGGCATGACGGCGTCTGGTACGCTTCGGACGTCGGCGGCGCGATCAAGGGCGAGAAGATCGACCTCTTTACCGGCCATGGTTCCTCTTCGATGAAGCCGCTGATGCCGCTGAACCTCGCCAAGCTGACCGTCTCCAAGGTCGGCGAGTTCAAGGGCTGCCCCCCCGCCTAAGCGCCGGGCGCCCACACCTCCTCCCCAAGCCTGACCCAACGTCGTCGCACTCCCGCGGCGGCGCGAATCCATTGGCTTGAGGAACGCGATGATCGTCTCCAAACCCAACTTTTTCCTGCTCACCGGCGGCCCTGGCGTCGGCAAGACCACGCTGCTGGAGCATCTGGCGGCGCGTGGCGAGCGCTGCGTCGAGGAAACCCACCGCCGCGTGATCCGGGAACAGGTCGCCGCCGGCGGCTCAGCCGTCCCCTGGCTCGACCAACAGGCCTATGGCGAACGCACCGCGCGCGAAGATGTCGCGATCTTCGACGCCATGGCCGATGTGGAGGAGCGCGTCTTCTTCGACCGCGGCATCCCCGATACCGGAGGACCGGGCTACGAGCCGCCGGCCTGGCACATCAAGGCGTTGCGCACCCGGCGCTACAATCCCCGAGTGTTCGTGCCGCCGCCCTGGCGCGAGATCTACGTCCAGGACGCCGAGCGCAAGCAGACCTTCGAAGAGTGCCTGGCCACCCATGAGGCCATTCTGGAGGCCTATGGGGCGCTGGGCTACCAGCCGGTGCTGCTGCCCCTCACCGACGTGGAGGCGCGCGCGGAGTTCGTGTTGGCGCAGGTGGGGAAGTGAATAACGCCGACCCGTTCCTCCCCTGCGTAGCGGGGGAGGAAAATGGAGGAGGATCCTGGCGGTCAGGTCTCGACGAAGGCCTTTTCCAGCACGAAATCGCCGGGGGACGCCAGCGAGCCTTCTTCATAGCCGCGCTCGACCAGCATGGTCTTGAGATCGGCCAGCACCGAGGGACCGCCGCAGAGCATCAGGCGGTCGACGGCCGGATCGAGCGCCGGCACGCCCAGGTCCTCGAAAATCTTGCCCGAGGTGATCAGGTCGGTGATGCGGCCCTGGGTCTTGAACGGCTCGCGGGTCACGGTCGGATAGTAGCGCAGCTTGCCGCCGATCAGCTCGCCCAGGATCTCGTCCTGGTGCAACTCGGTTTCCAGCAGTTCGCGATAGTTCAGGTCGGCGACGTTGCGCACGGTGTGGGTGACGATCACTTCGTCGAAGCGCTCATAGAGGTCCGGATCACGGGCCAGCGACAACCAAGGCGCCAGGCCCGTGCCGGTGCCGACCATATAGAGCCGCTTGCCGGGCTTCAGCCCGTCCAGCACCAGGGTTCCGGTCGGCTTCTTGCCGATCAGCACCTGGTCCCCGACCTTGATCTTCTGCAGGCGCGAGGTCAGCGGGCCGTCGGCCACCTTGATCGAATAGAACTCGAGTTCATCGTGCCAGGCCGGCGAGGCGATCGAATAGGCGCGCACCAGCGGCTTGCCGTCGACTTCCAGCCCGACCATCACGAACTGCCCGGACGAGAACCGCAGGCCCGGATCGCGTGTCGTGCGGAACGAGAACAGGCTGTCGGTCCAATGCTGAACCCAGGTGACAGTCTCGATCATGAAGGCGCCGCGCGCCTTGGAAACGGCCGGAGCCATGGTGGTTACGTCGGTCATGATGCGTCTTTAATTGATGAAGCGGTCAGATGTCGCCGCCAACATTGGCGACGGCGCCTGGCGCCCGCGCGACATGAATGCCGCATTCGGTCTTGTCCTGACCAGCCCAGCGCCCGGCGCGGACGTCCTGGCCCTCTTCGACCGGCTTGGTGCAAGGCCAGCAGCCGATCGACGGAAAGCCCTGGGACACCAGCGGGTGCGCAGGCAGGTCATGCTCGGACATATAGGCGTCCAATTCGGCTTTGCCCCAATTGGCCAGCGGATTGAACTTCACCTGAGCGTCAGCCGGCTCGACCACCGGCAGCGACAACCGGTCGCCGCCATGGAAGCGCTTGCGCCCCGTGATCCAGGCGTCGAACTCGGTCAGGGCATGGTCCAGCGGCAACACCTTGCGCACGTTGCAGCAGGCGTCGGTGTCGGTCCGCCACAGCTTGGCGTCAGGATCGGCCACCGCCAGATCGTTATAGAGCGGGCGCAGGTCGCGCACCTGGGTCAGGCCAAGCTGAGCCGCCAGGTTCTTTCGATAGTCGAGCGTCTGTCCGAACAGCATGCCGGTGTCGAGGAACAGCACCGGGGTGTCCGGCTTGATCCGCGAGATCATGTGCAACAGCACCGCCGATTCCGCCCCGAAGGACGACACCATGGCGAGCTTGTCGCCAAAGGCTTCGACGGCCGATTCCAGCACCGTCACCGGATGGGCGTGCCGTAGTTCGGCGTCAAGGCGTGCCGCCAGCGAGGGACGTTCGATCTGATCGAAGGCCATGGGCTCAGGCTTCCCCGCGCTCGTCGAAGGCCGGCCGGCGAGCGTCGGCGGCGCGCTGATAGACGTGGCTGTAACGTTGGGTCGCGGCCTGCCACTGTTCGGGGCTCGACCCGTCCGAAGGCTCGAAGGCGTCGACGCCGCACCGGTACATCAGCATCGCCTGCTCTCGCAGAACGTCGCCCACCGCCCTCACCTCGCCGGTGAACCCATAGCGTTCGCGCAACATGCGGGCGTTGGAATAATGACGCCCGTCGCGGAACTTCGGGAACGCCAAGGCCACGACCGCCAGCCGCGGTAGGTCGTAGGCGAGCACCTCGACCTCTTCGTCGGCTTCGATCCTGACCCCGACGGCGCGGCCCTCTGAGGCCAGCCGGTCGCCCTCCTGTTGGAACCGCGTCAGGGAGATGATCACATCGCCTTGCGGCAAGGGTTCGTCATCCGCCACGGTGGTGAAAGGGTCGTTGGCCAGGGTCGCCTTGCCCTGATGCAGCTTAATGAGCGTCGGCATAGACAGCCTCCTTGAAGGGGGCCAGGCCCACGCGGCGATAGGTGTCCAGGAAGCGCTCGTCGTCCGCGCGCTCGCGCCTGTAGACCAGGACCAGTTGTTCGACCGCGTCGGCGACCCTGGCGGCCGGCAGCGCCGGCCCGAGCATCTGACCCAGCGTGGCGTCATTGTCGCCCGATCCGCCGAGGGTGAGCTGATAGAATTCCTCGCCCTTCTTATCGACGCCCAGGATGCCGATATTGCCCACGTGGTGATGGCCGCAGGCGTTGATGCATCCCGAAATCTTGATTCGAAATTCCCCCACGTCCTCGGCCAGGGCCGGATCGGCGAAGCGTTCGGCGATCTGCTGGGCGATCGGAATGGCGCGCGCATTGGCCAGGGCGCAGTAGTCCAGGCCGGGGCAAGCGATGATGTCCGAGATCAGGTCGATGTTCGGCGTCGCCAGTCGGACGGCGGCCAAGGCGTCATAGACCTCGGGCAGATCGTCCAGCCGCACGTGAGGCAACAACAGGTTCTGCTGATAGTTCACGCGGATCTCGTCGCGGGAATAGCGTTTTCCGAGCTCGGCGACGATGTCCATCTGCCCGGAGGTGATGTCCCCGGGGGTTTCGCCCGGCTCCTTCAGGGAGATGTCGACGATGGCGTAGCCGGCCGCCTTGTGCGCATGCACGTTCCGGCGCAGGAAGCGGGCGAAGGCCGGGTCGGCCGCCTTGCGCGCCTCCAGGCGCTCGGAGACCGCCGGCAGGGCCTCGAACTCCGGCGTGAAGCCGGCGCGAATGCGCGCAAGCTCGTGATCGGGCAGGTCGGCCACGCTCGGCTTCAACTTGCCCCATTCCTCCTCGACCTGACGCGCGAATTCCTCGGCGCCGAGCGAGGCGACCAGCACCTTGATGCGAGCCTTCCAGACGTTATCGCGCCGGCCGTGGCGATTGTAGACCCGCAGGATCGCCTCCAGGTACGACAGCAGGTGCCGGGTGGGCAGGAACTCCCGGATGGTGGGCGCCAGGTAAGGCGTGCGGCCAAGACCGCCGCCGACCATCACCTCGAAACCCAGTTCGCCGTCGCGGCCGCGCCGCAGCGCCAGGCCGATATCGTAGATCCGCGTCGCCGCGCGGTCCTTGACCGCGGCGGTCACCGCGATCTTGAACTTGCGCGGCAGGAAGCTGAACTCGGGATGCAGGGTGGACCATTGGCGGATCGCCTCGGACCAGACGCGCGGGTCGTCCAGCTCGTCCGCCGTCGCCCCCGCATAGGGGTCGGCGGTGACGTTGCGAATGACGTTGCCCGAGGTCTGCATCGAATGCATCTCGACCTCGGCCAGGTGATCGAGAATCTCCGGCGCGTCCTTCAGCTTGATCCAGTGCAGCTGCAGGTTGGTGCGCGTGGTGAAGTGGCCGTAATCCTTGTCGTAGGTCCGGGCGATGTAGGCGAGCTTGTGCAGCTTGGCCGAGGTCAGGGTCCCGTAAGGGATCGCGATCCGCAGCATGTAGGCGTGGAGCTGCAGATAAAGCCCGTTCATCAGCCGGATCGGCTTGAACTGGTCCTCGTTGATCTCGCCGGCGAGGCGCCGCGCCACCTGGGCGCGGAATTCCGCCGCGCGGTCGGCGACGAACTCCTTGTCTATGGCGTCATAGTGGTACATCGCGCTCTCACTTACGCTTGATCAGATTGACGCGGCCGGTGGACCGCGCCGCGCCCTGGGCCTGAACGATGGCCGCGACATCGTCGCCACCCTCAGCCTGCTTGCCGTGTTGGGGATGATTGGTCGGGCCGAGCGCCCGCACCCGCTCGCGATAGCTGAGCGGCGCCCAACCCTCGCCGGACTCGATCACATCGATCAGATAGGGATCGACGACGACGGTGATCTCGTTCTTCGCCTTCGCCTCGGCGCTCTCGGCACGCTCGGCGTCGTCGAACAGCTCGGCCTCCGAAAACCGGAGCGCCCAGCGCCCCTCCTTCCAGAACACGACCTCGCCGTCGGTCAGGCGGTTGCCAGTCAGTGCTTTCATGACGCCACTCCACGCTCGCGGCCTTGAGCTTTGAATTCTTCTACGATCGGCTCCGCACCGGCCCGAGCGAGCGCCATGGCTTCGCCGACGATCAGCAGCGCGGGCCCGTCGACGTCGGCGGCGGCCAGGGGCAGCCCCGCAAGGGTGGTGACGATGCGGCGCTCGTCGGCGCGGCTAGCGTTCTCGACGATCAGCGCCGGGGTCGATCCGACCCGACCGGCGCCGATCAGCCGCCCGGAAATCCCGGCGGCGGTCGAGACGCCCATATAGATCACGACGGTCTGATTGGCCTTGGCCAGGCTCTCCCAGTCCAGGTCCGGCTCGCTGCCCGAAGCGGCGTGGCCGGTGACGAAGGTCACCGCCTGGGCGCTGCCGCGATGTGTCAAGGGCGCGCCGGCGTTGGCGCTGGCGGCCAGGGCGGCGGTGACGCCCGGAACCACATGGCATTCGACGCCGGCCTCGCGGCAGGCTTCCAGCTCTTCGCCGCCGCGGCCGAAAATGAACGGGTCGCCGCCCTTCAGGCGCACGACGTTCAGGCCTTCCTGAGCGAAGGCCACGAGCATGCGGTTGATCTCGTCCTGGGCGTAGGAATGGCGCGACTTGCGTTTGGCCACCGAAATCAGCCGCGCGCCGCTCGGCGCCAGGGCGAGGATCTCGTCGGAGACCAGGCCGTCATGGACCACCACCTCGGCGGCCTGCAACGCCTTCAGCGCCTTGATCGTCAGCAATTCGGGGTCGCCGGGACCTGCGCCCACCAACCAGACCGCGCCGACAGGACGCTTGCGATCACCCCCCAGGAGGACGAGGCGCTTGCTCTCCTCAATTTTGGGCTTACGAGGTGACATCGTTTTTAGCTTCTCTAAACGCTGAACTTGGAAATCGGAGCGGGGCGAGCTCGCACCCGCCCCACCAATTATCCGCCGAAGAAAAGGGCTGATAGCTCGGCGAACAGTTGCAAACTGGTCGTCGAAGGCCCAATTCGCAACCCAAGTACTTCTGCCGGGGGTGTCAGGAAAACTCGATGGAGCGTAATGCGGACCGCCGCCGATTGCCGCCTCTCAACGCCTTGCGGGCGTTCGAGGCCGCCGCGCGTCACCTGAATTTCTCACGCGCCGCCGACGAGCTGTCGGTGACGCCCGGCGCTGTCAGCCAGCAGATTCAGAACCTGGAAGACTATGTGGGCGCCGCGCTGTTCAAGCGCACGCCCAAGGGCCTGTTGCTGACCGACGCAGCCCAGACCGCCCTGCCCGCCCTGCGCGAGGCGTTCGACCGGTTGGCCGAGGCCGCCTCGATGCTGACCGCCGCCGTCGATGGTCGCCGCCTGACCCTGACCGCCGCCCCGTCATTCGCCGCCAAGTGGCTGGTGCCGCGGCTTGGCCGGTTCGAGGAACTGAACCCCCACGTCGACGTCTGGCTGTCGGCCGGCCTGGAACTGGTGGATCTGACCGCGGGCGAGGTGGACATCGCCATTCGCTACGGCGCCGGCCGCTATCCTGGCCTCGAGGTTCGCCGGCTGATCGGCGAGACGGTGATTCCGGTGCTTAGCCCGGCGCTGGCCGCGACCAACCCGCTCAATGTTCCCGCCGATCTCGCCAACCATATCCTGCTGCATGACGGCTCGCCCGAGCCCGACGACAGTTGCCCCGACTGGACTATGTGGCTGGCCGCGCGCGGCCTGCGCGGCGTCGACGGCGCGCGCGGCCCGCGGTTCAACCAGTCGAGCATGGTGATCGAGGCCGCGGTCAACGGCCGAGGCGTCGCCCTGGCCAAGCGCACCCTGGCCCAGGCCGACCTCGACGCCGGCCGCCTGATCACCCCGCTGCAGATCGCGACCGCCGTCGACTTCGCCTATTACGTCGTCCATCCCAAGGCCAAGGGCCGGTTGCCGCAGGTGAAGGCCTTCATCAATTGGATCGCCGCCGAGGCCGAAGCGCACGAAATGGCGCTGAGAGCGCTGGACAACGGGGCCGGGATTTAGTCCTAGAACCCTCATGAATATCATCACTGACGATCGGCCGCTTCCGGCCGACTGCGAGACCATACTCGACGTCCGCAAGGGCGTGGACGCTCTGGACCGCGCCCTGGTGCTCATGCTGGCCGAACGCCAGCGCTACATGGACGCCGCCGCCCGCATCAAGATCGACCGACACGCCGTGCTCGACACCGCCCGGATCGAGGACGTGGTCACCAAGGTGAAGGCCGCCGCCCGCGACGCCGGCCTCTCCGAGGAGATCGCAGAGCCGGTCTGGCGCATGCTGATCGACCGCTGCATCGCCTATGAGTTCGGCGTCTGGGATCAGCTCCGCGGCGTGCGCAAGGACTGAAGCGCCCGCTCGTGCGCATAGGCCGCGACGTCGCCGAGCGCGGCGTCCATGGCGTTGCGCACGGCGTTGAGGCCACCCGGCCCTTCCGCCTCGGCGAGCGCGCACGCATCGCCCAGATGGAAGGCGCCTATGCCGCGCGCCGCGCCCTTGATGGTGTGCACGGCGTCGCGCCAGCCCTCGACCTCGGGATCAAGCAAGTTCGACCAGATCGCCGCCTGTTCGCGAAACAGGCTCAGCACCTCGTCGATCACATCGCCGTCGCCGGCGGTGAAATCCTCCAGGTATTTGAAGTCCACCGCGCCGGTGAGATCTCGCCTAGCCATGGATTCTCCTCAAGCACTCCGGGGGCCAAGTACGTTCCTAGCCCCTGCAAACGAGTCTGTTTAGCCGAATCGCGACCGCAGCTCCGGACGAACCACCCCAGAATGGGCGCCTACCCTCCCGCCGGGAGCCTTTGATTTGTTGGCGAGATTTCCCGATCCGGGAAGACGGACGCCGCCAGCCGCGCGGAAATCCACAGCCTAGGCGGATGATATGTCAGCTTCGCTTGCAATGCTCGAAAAGGGCGGCTAGTAGAACGCCTCCCGAGCGGGGGCCGACGAAAGATCGCCTGAAACGATCTCTCCAGACCCTCGCCGGAAAGCTCGAAAGGCCTTATGGCGTAACGGGTTTGGGTGCATAGCTCAGTTGGTAGAGCAGCTGACTCTTAATCAGCGGGTCGTAGGTTCGAATCCTACTGCACCCACCAAAATTTGGTGGAAAAACAATCATTTAGCTAAAATCCACAGCGGGCGAAATTTGTCGCCGCGGATTTTAGACCGGCGAACCTAGGCCAACTCCCTCGAGTTTCTCGCAACGCGGAATCGCCAGACCTGTCAGGCGCTCGTCGCGCCTGAGCAGGTCCGCCCGCCCTCCCCATCCGTCACGCGCGGCCGTGGGCGGCATCCACGCTGAAGACTCGGAATATCGCGGTCGCCGTCATCAGTAATTCGCCGTTGGCCGAAATCTCGCCGTCGAGAAAAGCCAGCGTCTTCGTCACCTTGCGCAGCCGCGCGCGCGCCTCGATCCAGTTGCCGATTCTGCCGCCGGCGACAAACTGCGTATCGAGCCCAACGGTGGCGCATTTCTGCCCCGTCGAATGCTGAACCATATGCCCCATGCAGGTGTCGATGAGCGCGACGAAAGCTGCGCCATGCACGACCCCGTTGGGGTTGCCGTGCTGGCGCGCGCTCATCAGACCGAACACAAGGGATCCGTCATCGTCATGCTTGACGTAGAAGGGCCCGAGCGTCTCGATCAGGCCGCCTGTCGTCGAGAGTAGTGTGAAACCATCAGGTACGGTGTGGGACATGCTGTCTCGGCGATGAGTGGCGGATAGGAGCCGGCGCCAAGGGGCGACGGCGACGGACTTGGCGGCATCGGGCTTGATCGACGCATCAAAACCTTCCCGCAACTCGTAGCGTAAAGGAACGGGTGCTGTAGCCTCCGATCGCGCGCCGGGTCTCGATCCCCGAGAGATTGCTCGCGAGCGCCCGATCGGGTGCGAAGTACTGGCGCTCACGCACCTCCTTTGGCAGGAAGACGTCGGCGACGGTGAAGCGGACCACAAGACCTGGGATGGCTGTGGTCTCCGCATAGACATCGAAGTTGGCGCGATCCCAGCCCGTCGTACGCAACTCCCTCAGACGGAAGAGTTGGACATCATCTGACCTTTCCCAGAGCACGCCCCAGGCGAGCTTGTAGTTGGGAAGCGGTTGGCGCACGTCGATCGAATAGTTCCAATCCACCTCGTCGGAAAAGCGGCGCTTGCTGCCGGTGACGGGGTCCGTCACGCGGGTATCCTGCAGCATGCCGCGGATCCGAAGTTCGCCGAGCGCGAGCCCTACCGCATCCAGCGGCGCCAGCAGGTCCAGCTTCACGCCCGTCCGGCGCCCATTCCCCAGATTGCCCGGCGCGTCAAACTCGCCGGCGATCGGAATCTGATCCTGTACGGCCTCGACGTATTCATGGAAGCCGGTCAGCGTGATCACCGCCTTGGGCCCAAGCCGCCGCTCCCAGTCGAGTTGCGCCCGCCACGTGCGTTCTGGTTCCAAGTCGGGATTGCCGACCTCGACCGTTCCGTCGAATAGCGAGACAGCGCTTGCGAATTCGGTGAAATCAAGTTGCGCTACGTCGCGCTCGAGCCTTAGTCGCAACTGGTCGCCCGGCGCGCGGTTCCAGGTCGCCACGATCCGTGGCTTGACATAGGTAAAGGTTCGCTCCTGCGAGGCGTCGCCCGATTGGGTAATCCGCGAAGCCTCAACGGTAAGGTTGGTCTCCAGCGTAAACTCCGCCGACGGCCTCCAGACGCCGCTCGCATAGACCTCGCCTCTGACTTCTTCCACTCGCGTATTGGCCACGGGCAGAGGGACGTTTATCGGACCGGCGCCGGCGTCGACTTCGATGTTCAGCGCGCTGTCGAGGAAGTTGAAGGCGCCCTCCCCTCCCATGTCGAAGGTGAGCGCCGGAGAGGCCCGGTAGCTCCAGACCGCGCGAGCGATGTACTCGCCGCTTTCGCTGCCCCGGCGGATGAACGTGCTACGCGCCGGCCTCAAGATCGGCGCGGTCGTATATCGCTCGTCGGAGCCGCTCTCGCTGTGCACCGCCAAGCCCAACAGCTTGAAGGATGAACGGGCCGATACCTGGCGCTCCCAATCAACGCCGGCTTCCAGCGCCAGGCCAGGATCCCCCACCACACGGCTATCTTCGATACGGATCGGCGCCCCTGCCGGATCGAACACTTCGGAATAGGTGTGACGGCCTTCCTCGGAAGGCGTCACCTGGAACGTGGCGTTTACGACGTCGTCCGGCGAAGGCCTCCAGCCAAGCTTCCCGCTCAATTTGTACTCGTAGTAGCTGCCCTGCAGATACTCCGGCCCCTGCTCAATCAGCGCGCCGCCAGGGGCCTTCAGCACCTTGTCGTATTCGATCCGGCCCCTGCGCTTGGGCTGAGCCTGCAGCGCTAGATTCACATCCAAAGCGCTGACCCGGAACGCACTGCTCAGACCTACGACCGGATTGATGCTGCGTCCCGGATCCAACATGCCGGCCTGTAGGACGAAGGTATTGGTGGCTCCCGATCGTCGAGCCTTCAGCCGCACATCGACAACGAGGGCGTGGCCTCTCAGGTCGCTGTCTCCCGCGCTGCCCGCAAGCACGTCGATCCGCTCGACATCGCTGGCGGAGAGCCGCGACAACTGCTCGGAGATCGGCGTCTTTGAACTCGGTCGCTCACCATTGATCAGAACGTTGCCCGCTGAGGCCGCAAAGCCCCGCCGATCAAGGCCGTCGTCCAAGGTGAAGCCCGGAACCCGGCGCACAATATCCTCGGCCGTAACCGGGTTGAAGCCAGCGAAGAACGGAGCTGGGTAGCTGGCCGCGCCGCGCTGTTGAGCGGCCAGGGATCCAGCTTGAGCCATCACAAGGCCGGGCCACATCGTCGAGACCGTCGCAGCAAGCAGCGCAGCGCGCCGCACTCGAATGCGTCTACTAGTCATGCTCCCCCGAACAATTAGATCGAAGTCTAATTTGTCGGGCGAGCCCCGGTCAAGCTGATGGACGCGGCGCTATGCCTTCCAGCAACAAATCGGCGAGATCGGACAGGAAGGGCGCCAACGGCGCGCCGTCGCCGGCATGCAGCCACTGGGTGACAGCTCCGGCCAGAAGACTGTCAAAGGCTGTGGCAAGCGCCTCAGCGGACTTTCGGCCGGTGAGTTCGCCTCTGTCCTGTCCGCGCCGCATCAGCGCCACCAGGCGATCAAACGTCTCCTGCCGCAAGATCGGGGACTCCCCCTCAGCATCGAGGCCCATCGACACCTTACGGATCTCGCCGAACACCTCCTGGTGAATCGCGCGGTTCGTCTCGAGGCCATGGCTCATTTGCGCAAACAATCGCCGCACGAGTTCATGCGAGTGGACGGCGTCGGTCTGCAGCGCCTGATCGAGCAAATCCCGGTAGGCCTTGAGCGAGCGCGCGGTGAGCGCATCGAGGACCAGCGCCTTGGAGCCGAACTGGTTGAACACGGTCGCGCGCGACAACCCAGCCTCGTTAGCGATGTCGGTCATTGAGGTCTCGTGGAGTCCCCGGGCGGCGAATAATGTCTGGGCGGCCGCCAGGATCAAATCACGCGACTGCCGACCATAGCTGCGCACTGCCACAGTATTTGCCCCCTTCATGCGCCCGACCGGTCACGAGCCCCTCGCCGCAGTTTGCTTGTATGGTCTAAGTCGTCAGGCTGGGAGACTTAGCGTTCGCCTGACAGCACCCGCCGGCGACGGCGCCGCCCGAATGTCCCCCTCTCCCCGTCACTAAAACTCCGCACCCAAATCTTGTCGGCTTCTGCGCCGCTACCCGCTCTCAGCGCCGTCTACCGCCGCGCGGCGGCGTCGGGACGCCTATGACAGCAGTTCGCCAACCGACTGCGACAGGGTTGACGACACCAGGATCCGGTTGCCGTCACCATATTCATGGCTCACCGCAACGGCGTCAAAACCGCCATGGCCCAGCGCTCGTCGAAAATCCGCCCAGTCGCGCCCATCATAGAGCCAGTCGGTCAGGTTGAGGACCATCATGCGCCCCGGCTTCAACACTCGCCCGACGGCTCGCCAGAAGGACGCCGAGAGATAGGCCTTTGGCGTGACGCAGGAATCCTGGAAGTCGATGAACATCCCATCGAAGGAGGCCGCCCCTGCCTGCTCCACATAGGCCGCCGCGTCGCCGACGACGACCTTCAGGCAGGGCGGCGCGCGAAAGAAGAGCTCGGCGAGCGGCTTTGCGCAGGGGTCGCGATCGACGGAGACCACGCTCGCTCCGGCTTGGTGAAGCATGGTCGAGGCCGCCCCGCCGCCGAAGCCCAGCACTAGGATCCGGCTCGCAGCTTCCTGGAGCAGCACGTCGACCGCGGCGTCCACGTGCGCAGCGAGGTTTCGTCCACGGGCGTCGACCAGGGTCTGAAGAACATCGCCCTTGCGATAGCCCACGGCGCCGTCGGCCCGCCGCATCATCACCGAGACCTCGCCGCTTGAGGTCGCAGCGTCCAGGAGCTTGATCACGACATCCGCCCCGCCATTGCGATCAGCGTAGCGGCGGCTGGCGCCCCGCCTGCGTGCTCCGCGAGAAAGGCGGTCGGGATATCGGCGACGTGGGTCAATTGGGCGCAGCCAAGGCGGGATCGATCATTTCCAGATGGGTCAATTGATGTATAAAGCATCAGAAAGCCGATAATGAAAGTCATTGGGTTGGTTTGGATTAGCTCAAGGCCAATGAGCCGCATGGCGCTAGGCTAGGCCATAAGGCCGTCGGCCCAGGGTGAACCAGGCCGCTATCGCCGCGCGTATGGGATGTTCTGATCATGGTTTGTGATGTTTTTTCCGCGCGGCCGCACGGTGATCCAAGGGAGCACCCAATGGGCGTGACCGAAGACCTGGCCGCGCTGCGCCAAGCCCTCCGCCCGCTCGAGGGCGAGGTCGTGATCGAGGGATGGGCCGCGGAACGCACGCGCGGCGACGAGCGCGTCTGGGGCTTGGTCCTGGTGAGCAACTGGCGCTTCATTTTCATCGATCCCAAGCAAGGGCTTTCGGCCTTCCCGATCTTCAAGATCGACTATGTCGAGCGCCGCTCCTCAACCTGCGTCGCGCTTTCAACATGGTATGACCGCATGCAACTCGTCTTCGACGATCCAGCCGCGCTGGGAGCGGCCCTGAACCTTCTGCGACAAGATCCCCGCTGGGGAGCTGCGGAGCTCGACCTCGCGCGCGATGCGGCCAGAATCGCCCCCGAATGTCGTCGTGCGCCGTCGATGATCATGCCTTGATGATGCTCAGGACATCATTATAGATAGTAAAATGATCACCGGATCGCAGATGAAAGCCGCGCGGGCGCTTCTTGGCATCGACCAGAAGGAACTGGCGCGCCTATCGGGCGTCTCGTTGCCTACCGTCCAACGGATGGAATCCAGCGACGGGATTGTTCGGGCGGTTGTAGATAGCCTGGAAAAAGTGGTCAACGCCATCAACGAGGCGGGCGTTGAACTGATCGCAAACGGGGCCCGCAGCGAGGGCGCCGGCCGCGGCGTGAGACTGCTCGAACGAAAATAGCGCCTCAGACCGCAATTTCGATGTCTAAAACATCACAATAGCTACACATCATATCGACCCACACATGCCTGCCGTGATACACGCCGCGATATGTGGAACGCTGAAATTGTTCAATCGGCATCGACCGTAGGGCGTCGTCTGGCTCGGTTCCGCGACGGGGATCAGGGCTTTGGGCGCGATCCCTCACATCAGTCGGCCGCGCCTGGAGCGGCGCATGTCGCCAGACCGTCCTCCCCCCTCCTCCTTGGCGTGACTGTCCTATGATCTTGCTTGCGCTTCACCGTGAAGGTGACCGCCGCTTTCGCATCGTCGAGCTCCAGGATGACGGTTCCCGCGCCTATATCGAGGGCGACGCGCTCTACACTCACGTCACCGGAGCCGGCGATAATCTCCTGGCCTATGTCGAGACCATGCGTGGCGCTCTTGCAGACGCCCCCAGGGTGCTGCTGCTAGGAACGGCCGGCGGCGCGCTCGCGACGGAGTTAAGTCGCCGGGGAACAGAGGTGACGGCCGTCGACGACATGGCCTGGGCCTTCGTCGCCGCCCGGCGCTGGTTCCAACTCCCGGATCAAGTTGAGTGCGTTCACGCCGACGCGCTGGCTTATCTCGGTGCCACGACGCGCCGGTGGAGCGGCATCGCCGTCGACGTGTTTCGCGGCGTCGACATCCCCGATCAATTCATGACGCCGAAATTCGGCGCGTTGCTGCTGCGCGCGCTTGAGCCTGGGGGCGTCATCGCCTGGAACGTCGCTGACGGCCCAGCCTCACGGGCGACGGCCTTCGTGGCGCGCGCGATGAAACAGATCGGCCTCGTCCCGCAACTCATCCAGGTGGCGGCGGACGAATGGAGCAACACCGTGGTGATCTGTCACGTCCCCCGACAGGTAGGTCCTGGCGTCGACGCCGCTCTTCAGCGCGGCGCCGACGGAGAGGCCTAACCTCTCTGATGAGGCCTTCAAATTGCTCATTGATGCTTCAAGTATCAGTATCTATGGGAAACTAGCCGTAATCGTAGTCCATCCTGCGGCCTCCAGCCTGCCCGGAGGCGGCGCATCCTTGAGAGTGAAATGAGCGACCAGTCAGATTCCGAGTTCGTCTACGACGAGGCTACCGGCGAATGGATCAGCGCGGGTGACCTCGCGGCGAAAGCCGCCGACGCGGGCCAAGTCGAGGTGCGGGACGCCGTCGGAAACCTGCTTGCCGACGGCGACAGCGTCTCGCTCGTCAAGGATTTGAAGGTCAAGGGCGCGGGTCAGACGCTGAAACGCGGCACGGTGATCAAATCGATCCGCCTGACGGGAGACGACCAGGAGATCGACTGCCGGTTTGAGGCCATCAAGGGCCTGGTCCTGCGCGCTGAGTTTGTGAAGAAACTCTAGGGTTGCTCCACACGGCGCGGATCGCTTCGGCCGGGCTCCCGACTTCTCACCATGGCTCGGGCTGATTGCTGGACGATTCCGGCCTTCGCCTGGGCGCGGCGCTGAGTCCGCTCACAAGCATCCCAAGGTGATCGCTAGGCTGGGCCGCCGCGGCGTCAAGTAATGAATTCAATCCACTAGCCCAACGGAGTGTGGGTTGACGGTCTTTGCCGCGCCAACAGGTGCACATTTTCGACTATATGGTAGAGTGTGATTTATTATTCTTAGGAGCATTGTCATCTCTGCGATCAATAATGTGGCCGTTGGATCGGTTTTCGCCCTGCTCGTTTTTGGGGTGTCCGCTTGCGGCGAGGGTGGATCTAAGTCGACAGCGTCTGGCGCCGCGGTGGCGATCAAGGCGGCGTCGACCGGCTCAGGCGTCGTCAAGACCGCCGCTGGCGATTTTCGCTTCACGCCGACGACGTGCGCCATGGCCAGCGCGGGCGGGGACCATGATATTGAGGTTGGCGGCGCCGGCGTCGGACCAGATGGCGCGCCCATCTATGTCGAATTCAGTTCGACCGCCAATGAGTTGGACATTGGTCTGGGCGTGAACCGCCCGTTCGTCACCGCTGAAGACCGCCTGGTTGGCGGGCGATCGGTCAGCCGCCCGTTCGAAATCGCCGTGTCGGGAACTGTCATCCGCGCCTCAGACATCGCCTTGAACAATGGCAGGGGCGAACCCGTCGACGACAAGGCTAGCTTTGAGATCAACTGCGGCTAGCAGGCGGTTGAGAAAGTCCGCGGCGGCGCAGCGCTCGGTGTGATTCACGCCTTTGAGCGAAAGCTTGAGGGTGTGGGACGCGCGAGCGGGCGCCTGTGGCGGATCAGAACGTCGTGCTCAGCGTCGGCCCGATATCGAACTCGGTGAAGCGCGATTGTTCGCGGTTGGAGAAGCGGTGAGTGAACGCCGCGAACCACCCCAGCGACACGCCGCTCGAAAACACCCGTACCGCGCCAACGGAAATCTGGGCGCTGACATCGTTGCGATTGCGATTATCGCCGGCCCGAAAGTCCGAGAACTGCAACATCCCGCCGAGCGTGACGGCATGTCCGAACTGCGGCTTGGCGGGCCGGTACGCCACCAGGCTGGTCAGCCGGGTCCGGCGAAGGTTCGCGACGTCGGAGCCATGGTGTTCCGCCGACACCTCGGCCCACAGCGCCTGGATGTTGGCGCTATAGGCCAGGCTGCTGACCTGCAGTGTGTAGTTCCGCTCGGCGAAGTCGTTCGAAAAGCCGCCCAGGACCCGATACCCGACCCGCAGGTCGCCAGGGCCCAAGCCGTACTCGGCCGAGGTCCGCAGTTCCAGTCGCCCCTCCCCGAACCGGTCATTGTCATCGCCTGTCAGATAGTCGCCATCGGCGGTCAGGCCGGCGCGCGCCTTCCACCCGCCAAGGGCGAACGGCACGGCTCGAACCGCGATGCTGGGTGTCGCGACCCCGGTCTTCACGGGATCGGAGCTGCTTTGGCCGGCGTTCGTCGAATAAGCCCCGCCCAGCGAGAGATCGACCGTAAAGGGCCTAGCCGGCGCAACGCCGGGCTCGGGTTCCAGCATCTCCTCCAGGTGGTCGGCCGGTTCGAGAACGTCATAGCGGCCGGTCGGATCGCGCTCCTGGGCGAAGCTCCAGCCAGGGACGCTGAGGCCCGCCACGACGAGCACCGACAGCTTGAGAATTCTCATCAACGCCCACCCGATTGCGCACGCAGACTGCCGAGGCCTCCGCGACGACCGATACTCAACCAGCAGGGATATCTTTTAAAGGGATAATCTTAGATTGTATCCGCGGCAAACACCGTGGCCCCAGCCTTCTTCAGGACCTTGGGCGGCGGCGGGCCGACGCCCTACGAACGACATCGACCGCCTCCTGGCCGCGCCGCCAAAGAGCCCGCCGGCCTGACGCCTGGCCCTAGCGGGACATCCAGGGCTTGGACTTCGACGACGATTGAGCCGCCGCCGCCTGCTCGCGCTGGAAACGTCCGCCGCGCGGCGGTTTCGGCTTGGCCTCGATGCTCGCCTTCTTCATGCGCAGGGCGCGCTGGATCGGCGTTTCTTCCGTCGGCTCGGGTTTGTCCGGGGTGTCGGTCATGGTGCTGGCGCCTTCGGAAGGATCGGACCCTATCCATCGGACATTGTACGCCCCAGGTAAACCGACATGGGCGTGTTCGAGCCGCGGGGAGAGGCCGGCGGGCGGCCCCTCCCCTGGGCGCTTAGCCTTCGACCATCGACTGGGTCGCGACCAGCGCCGTCATATTGACGATCCCGCGCGCCGTCGCCGTGGGGTTCAAGACATGTAGCGGCCGCTCGAGTCCCAGCAGCAACGGCCCGACCTGCAAGCCGTCGGTCGCCGCGCTCAGCAAGGTGAGCGCGATGTTCGCCGCGTCCAGCGAAGGGGCGATCAGCAGGTTCGCTTCCCCCGCAAAGGCCCCGTCCGAGACGTAGCGCGAGCGCACCTCCCCGCTCAGCGCGGCGTCCCCGTGCATCTCGCCATCGATCTCAAGCTGAGGCGCGAGATCGCGGACATAGGCCAAGGCCTGGCGCATCTTGCGCGCCGAGGGAGAATTGCTGGAACCGAAGCTGGAGTGCGACAGCAGCGCCACCTTCGGCGTGATGCCGAAGCCGCGCACCGCCTCGGCCGCCAGGATGGTGGCCTCCGCAAGCTGCTCGGCGGTCGGATCGACATTGACGTGGGTGTCGCAGAAGAACAGCGCGCCCTTCGGCATGATCACGCCCGACAGGGCCGAGATCCGCGAAACGCCCGGCCGCGCCGGCACGATCGGCAAGGCGTAGGTGAAGTGCCGCCACCAGTCGCCGCTGCCGCCGACCAGGGCGCCGTCGACCATCCCCCGGCGCAGCAGCATCGCCGCGGTCACGGTCGGCCGGCCGGTGACCCGTCGCATCGCGACGGCCGGCGGGGTGCCACGACGTTCGACAATGGCGCGGTACTCCGCGGCCATCTCACCCACCGACGGATCGGCGATGGGATCGAACACCTCGACATCCTGGTCGAGCGTCAACCGCAGGCCGAGCTCGCGGATCTTGGCCTCGACGATCTCGCGCCGGCCCACCAGCACCGGCCGCGCCAACTGCTCGTCCACCACCGTCTGCACGGCGCGCAGCACGCGTTCATCCTCGCCCTCGGCGAAGGCGATGCGGCGCTTGCACTCGCGGGCGCGGGTGAACACCGGCCGCATCAACTGGCCGGAGCGATAGACGTATTGCTCCAGTTCGCGGCGATAGGCCTCGAAGTCGGCGATCGGCCGGCGGGCGACGCCGGAATCCATCGCCGCCTGCGCCACCGCCGGGGCGATCTCCAGGATCAGCCGGGGATCGAAGGGCTTGGGGATCACATAGTCGCGGCCGAACAGCGGGATCTGGCCGGCATAGGCGCTGGCCACGACGTCGCTCGCCTCGACGCGGGCCAGATTGGCGATCGCCTCGGCGGCGGCCTTCTTCATCGCCTCGTTGATTTCGGTGGCGCCGACATCCAGCGCGCCCCGGAAGATGAACGGGAAGCAGAGGACGTTATTGACCTGGTTCGGATAGTCGGACCGGCCGGTCGCCATGATGGCGTCGGGTCGCACCTCCATCACGTCCTCGGGCAGAATCTCCGGCTCGGGATTGGCCAGGGCCATGATGACCGGGCTCTTGGCCAGCAGCGGCAGCCACTCCTTCTTCAGCACCCGCGGCGCCGAGAGGCCCAGGAAGATGTCGGCGCCCGCCAGCACGTCGGGCAGCAACCGCGCGTCGGTGGTCCGGGCGTAGCGCGCCAGCTCCGGGCTCAGGTCGCCCCGGTTCTTGTGCACGACGCCATTGATATCGGTCAGGGTCACGTTGTCGGCCGGCAGGCCCATGCTGACCAGCAGGTCCACGCAGGCCAGCGCCGCAGCGCCCGCGCCCGAGGTGACCAGCTTCACGTCGGCCAGGCTCTTGCCCTGGATCATCAGCGCGTTGCGGACCGCGGCGGCGCAGACGATGGCCGTGCCGTGCTGATCGTCATGGAATACCGGGATCTTCATGCGCGCGCGCAGCTCGCGTTCGATCGCGAAGCACTCGGGCGCCTTGATGTCTTCCAGGTTGATCCCGCCGAAGGTCGGCTCCAGGGCGGCGACGACCTCGATGAACCGGGCCGGGTCGGTGGCGTCCACCTCCAGGTCGAAGACGTCGATGCCGGCGAACTTCTTGAAGAGCACGGCCTTGCCCTCCATCACCGGCTTGGAGGCCAGCGGCCCGATATTGCCCAGGCCCAGTACGGCGGTGCCGTTGGTGATCACCGCGACCAGATTGCCCCGCGCCGTCAGCCGCTCGGCCATGTCGGGGTTTTCGACGATCGCCTCGCAGGCCGCCGCCACGCCCGGCGAATAGGCCAGCGCCAGATCGCGCTGCGTCGCCATCGGCTTGGTGGGCTCGACGCTCAACTTCCCCGGTCGTCCGAACTCGTGATAGGCGAGCGCCGCGCGCCGTAGAGCGTCATCCAAAGCCTGGTCCTTCCATATGTTACCCGTGCGCGGCGGCTTCAGCCGTGCGCCTCTCGATACGACGGGGCCGGACACCGTTTCTAGTGCAAGCCGGGCGAATTATCGGTTGGGGACCGTTTATCCCCGCTCAGGGCCGCCGCCGGCCACCACGGCCTCGACAATGTGCGCGCGGTAGAGCACCGCGATCAGGTCGGTCTGGGTGATGATCCCCACCAGGACCCGGTTCTCATCCACCACCATGGCCTCGTGCGCCGCGCCGCTGGAGAGCAGCGGCAGCAAGGCCTCGATCGGGGTCTTCTCGCGAACCCTGTGGACGAAGGGGTCCAGCGCGGTCTCGACCAACCTGCCCCGCGCGGCCTGCAGTTCGGCTCGCCGCGCCATGCCGACCACCCGCCGCTCGGTGTCGATCACCGGCGCCGTCCTCAGGTCGCGCTGGCGCAGGAAAGCCAGGGCGCTTTCGGTGCTTTGACGGGCGTCGAGCGTGATGACGTCGCGCGACATGATCTCTCCGCAGAGGATCTGTGAATGCAGCCGCTTGTGGGTCTGAAGCTCGACCTGCCGGAACAGGGCGTCCAGGTCCTCACGGCTGACGTCGAGCAGTTCGCCGTACTGCGCCAGGGCCTGATCCAGGTCGGCCGGCTGATAGCCGATGCGCTCGTCGGGGATCGGATCAGCCGTCGCATGCGGACTGACCGGCGTTTTCACCCGGTGCGGATAGGAACGTCCGACCAGGGTGTTGAACACCACCGCGCAGGCCACCAGCAGCACCGCGCCTAATCCGACCGGCGCCAGGGCGAAGCCATATCCAAGATCGGTCACCGCGCTCCCGCCGATCACCGCGGTCAACGCCACCGCCCCGCCCGGCGGGTGCAGGCAGCCCAGCAGCGACATCAGGGCGATGGACCCGGCGACCGCAAGCGAGGCGGCCAACAGCGGGTCGGGCACGAACCGCGCGCAGGTCACACCGACCAGGGCCGACAGGATGCTGCCGCCGATCACCGCTCTCGGCTGGGTCAGGGGACTGGCCGGGATGGCGAACAACAAGACCGCCGAGGCGCCCAGCGGGGCGACCAGCAACGACTCGGCCAGGGCGTCGCCGCCCATGAACAACCGCGCCAGCACTCCGGTCGTGGCGATGCCGAGCAGGCTGCCCAGCCCCGCGCGCCAGACATCTCCGAACCTAACCGGCGTGCTCCGGCGAAGCGCCGCCTCAATCCTACTGATCATGGGCGGGGCTTATGCGCCAGCCGCGCGCCCGGCGGGAACCCCCGAAGTCTAATCCCGCCGACAGTTTTTCGGACGTCTGCGCAGCGCGTCTTGCCATCGGTTCGGCGGCTGATACGAGAACCTGGCAGACACAAGAATTCTTCAAGTGCGCTGAGACGTGCCAGGGCGGACATGATCTTCATCGGCCTCGACAGCGGCGGCGCGAAGACGGCGGGCGTACTCTGCGACGCCCAGGGTCAGGTCCTGGCCCGCGCCCGCGATGTCGGCGCAGCGATCATCGGCCTGCCCGATCAGCCGTTCTACGCGGTCATAGAACCGATGATCGTCAACCTGTGCAGGCAGGCGCAGGTCGCCCTCGCCGATATCAGCCACGTCGCCTTCGGCCTCAGCGGCGTCGATTATCCTGACGAGCAGGCTCAGCAGCACCGGCTGATCGCCCGGCGGCTCGGCCTCGACGGACGCCTGACCCTGGTCAATGACGGCGTAGTCGCCCTGTGGGGCGTCTCGCCCGCCGAGCGCTCGGCCCTGGTCCAACATGGCAGCGGGATCACCACCGCCCGCCGCGACGCCTACGGAGCTGAGGTCATTTACGACAGCATCGACGTCGCCGAGGTTTTCGACCTGCGCCGCGCGGCCATCGCGCTGACCGCCCGGATGATCGACGGCCGGGCTCCGGCGACCGGACTACGCGACCAGGTCCTGGCCCATTGCGGGGTCGAGGCGCGAGACTTCGCCGCCTGGTTCTTCCGCGAGCCGGCCGCCAAGGCGCGCCGCGCCTCGATCGCGCCCGTGGTCTTCGGCGCCTGGCGGCAGGGCGACGCCGCCGCGACGCAGATCGTCGAGCACGCCGTCGCCGACTATGTCCTCACCGCCCAGGCCATGACCGCCGACATGCAGGGGCCGTTCGAGATCGCTTTCGGCGGCGGCGTCGTCAATCAAGGCGGCCTGGCCCTGCAAGACCTCCTGAAAGCCCGGCTGGCGACGGCCTGCCCAAACGCCGTGCAGGTTCCTGTGGCCTTGCCCCCGGAAGACGGGGCCGCGGTGCTGGCCGCCTTCCAGACGGGCCTGCCCCCTCGCCCGCTATTCGACGCCCTGGCCCAAACCCTGGAGACCGCCCGATGACTGAGATCAGTTTGTGCATCGTCGGGGCCGGCGGCAGCTACACGCCGGAGATCGTCGAGGGCGTGCTGGCGCGGCCCGATCTTCGGATCGCCGAACTCAGCCTCATCGACTCCAACCCCGAACGTCTGGCGGTGATGGCCGGCCTCACCCGCCGGATGGTGAAAGCCAGCGGCCAGAAGATCGCCGTGCGCGAGAGCGCCGATCTCGTCACCGCCGCCAAGGGCGCCGACTTCGTCGTCACCCAGATCCGCGTCGGCGGCATGGCCGCCCGTCAGATCGACGAGACCATCCCCCTGCGCTACGGCGTCATCGGCCAGGAAACCACCGGCCCAGGCGGCATGTTCAAGGCCCTGCGGACCATCCCGGTGATGATCGAGGTCGCCCAGGTGATCGCCGAGGTCGCGCCGAAAGCGGTGATCTTGAACTACACCAACCCCAGCGGCGTGGTGACCGAAGCCGTTCTCAACCACACCAGCGCCAGGCTGGTCGGTCTCTGCTCCAGCATTCCGCTGATGCAGGCGCGGCTGAAGACCATGCTGGCCGCGCAATTCGGCGCGGTCGAGATCGCCAGCGTCGGCCTGAACCACCTAGGCTTCATTCACGCCGTCACCGCCAAGGGCCAGGACGTGACCCCGGCCGCCATCGCCTGGCTGGCCCAGACCTATCGCGGCGACAACGCCCTCTTCGCCTCGGCCCTGAAGATCGCCCCGCTGCTGGGCGCGATCCCGGTGGAGAAGTACGGCGACCTCTACTTCCATCGCCGCGCCGAGCTGGCCGAACTGCAGGGCGCGGCCCGCACCCGCGCCCAGGCGGTCATGGCCATCGAGGCCGAGGTCTTGGCCGAAGCCGCCGACCCGGCCGTCCACGCCAAGCCGCCGGCCCTGATCCGGCGCGGCGGCGAGGGCTATAGCGGGGTGACCTTCGACACCCTGGACGCCATCCTCAACGACCGGGGGACGAAGATCGTCATGAGCACCCTGAACCGGGGCGCCGTCGCTGGATTGCCTGACGACGTGGCCGTCGAGACCCTGTGCCGGGTGGACGCCCAGGGCGCCACCGCCCTGCCGGTCGGGCCGATCCCGCTGGCCTATCGCGGCCTGGTCCAGGCGGTGAAGACCCACGAGACCCTGACGGTCCAGGCGGCTGTCACCCGCAGCCGCGACATCGCCCTGCAGGCCCTGCTCGCTCACCCGCTGGTCGGCGACCTCGACGTGGCCGCGCCAATGCTGGATGAATTGCTGAACGCCCACGGCCTGAACTTCCACTGAAGGACCGCGCGATGATGAGTCTTGTCGAACGTCTCGGATACGGCCCCGAGGAGCGGCTACTGATCGTCAATTGCGACGACATCGGCTCCAGCCACGCCGCGAACCTGGCCAGCCTCGAGGCCATGCGCGAGGGCGTGGCCACCAGCGCGACCCTGATGGTCCCCTGCCCCTGGGCGCGAGAGGCCGTGGAGATGTTCAAGGGCCTCGATGTCGGCGTCCACCTGACCCTCACCGCCGAGTATCCCGGCTATCGCTGGCGCTCGCTGACCGGCGCCTGGTCGCTGCACGACGAGGACGGCTATCTGCCGACCAACGTCGCCCACGTCCTGCGCCATGCCGACCCGGAGGACGTGCGCCGCGAGTGCCGCGCCCAGATCCAGCAGGCCATCTCCTGGGGCGTCGACGTCACCCACATCGACTCCCACATGGGCAGCAACCAGGTCGATCAGCGGTTCTTCGACATCTATGTGGAGATGGCGCTCGAGTTCGCCCTGCCGTTGCGGATGGTCGGACCGGGCATCGAGGCCATGTTGAGCTTCCCGTGCCGGGCGCCGGCCCAGGCCCGCGGCGTGGTCTTTCCCGACGAGTTCATCTCCGAATGGGGCAGGCCCACCGACGACCTGCTGGCCAACATGCTCCCCGCGCTTGAGCCAGGCGTCGCCGAGGTCAATCTGCATCCCGTCCATGACGGCCCCGAACTGCGCGGCTACGACACCACCCAGGCCCATATCCGGGTGAACGACCACGCCTGCGCCATGTCTCGCCAAACCGCCGAGCTGATCGCCGGCCAGCGCCTGCGTCCCATCAGCTTCCGTCCGCTGCGCGACCTGCAACGCGGCATGATCTGATGACACCTTCGCCGGCGGCCCGGCGCCCAGGCTGATGATCTGCGGGCCGACCTCGATCCCGATCTGGAGGCGGCGAACATGACCGCCGTGCTGGACGGATTGCGCCTGCAATAGCTGCTCAGCGGCGGCGCGATCTCGATGGCCGGCGGAATGCGCGCCTACGTGCGGGGCCTGATCAAAAGGTTATCAGCCGGTTAAGCCTAAGGCGCGGCCAAGAGCCGCCTTTCCGCAGGCCACAATTCATGTGCTTTCAACGCTTTGCGAAGACGATATGGTTAAGCTAGTCGAAAGCGTTTCCTGTCAGGAAGAGCCTGTGAGCGCCCTCAAAGACATCGACCGTCGCGAATCCCCCCGCCAGGACACCAACCTCCGGGCTCGGGTCTTCTATGGCCCGACCCTGACGCACTGGGCCGATTGTTCGATCGTTGATCTGAGTAAGGGCGGCGCGCGGCTGCAGATCTCCTCGATCTATCCGCTGCCGCCGCGGTTCGTCGTCCTGCAGCTTCAGGGCGGCGTCGTCTATGACGTGCGCACGCGCTGGCGGCGCGGCGACATGACCGGTGTGGCCTTCGACGCCCAGACCCTGATCGCCGCCAGTACCGAGGAACGCCTCGCACCAGCCCGCCAGGCCTGGGACGCGCTTAAAAGCTAGGCCGCCGACCTGCGCGCGACGCAGGCCTCGCCGTTCCCGAGCACCCGCTCCGTCGAGGCCGGCCGGCTCGCCAGCAAAGAGGCCGGACGGATCGGTCGCGGCGTGAAGTTCCCGCCGCAGTTCGGGCAGGCCCCCTTCAGCACCTGATCGACGCAGTCGGCGCAAAACGTACATTCGAAGCTGCAGATGCGCGCGTCCGGCGAGGCCGGCGGCAAATCAACGTCGCAACACTCGCAATTGGGCTTCAGCAACAGCATGCAGGGCTCCTCCACTTTAGGGAGCAGTCTAGCGTCCAGCCGACCAGGTGCGGAACGACAGAATTCCCTCGATAGCCGACAAACTCGCCTGCGAGGTGGCGCCGACTTTGCGATGTGACAATTCGTGAATTCAAATTGGGACGCCGCCGCGGCCCACATCGGGGGTTGAACATGAACATCAAGGGTCTGGTCTTGGCGCTGGCCGCCGGTCTGTCGATCTCCACCGCCGCGCAAGCCGGCGTCACCATCCATAACAGCGACTTCCTGGGCGCGACCGGCAACAGCAACGGCTTCGAAGCCATCGGCGGCGCCTTCTACAACGGCAGCGCCGGCTACACCGAGGGCGGCGTGAAGGTGCAATACTTCGGCCGCGACCTGACGACCCTGACCACGCTGAATCCGGTCGGCAAGCACAGTTGGACCCCGCTCTTCGCCGGCGCCGGCTACACCGCGATCTCGCTGGCCGATGGCGGCGATTTCAGCGCTATCGAATTCCTGGCCGGCGGCAGCAACTGGTTCGGCAACGCCAGCCTGCAATACCAGTTGGTCCAGAACGGCGCGGTGGTGTTCAGCGGTCTCGTCAACGGCCTCGGCGACATCGGTTCATCGCTCAAGACGATCGGCTTCTCGGGAACCGACGGCCAGCTCTTCGACGAACTCCGGGTCCAGAGCGTGTGGGGCGACACGTTCAACCCGCATGGCTACGACCAGCTCATCCTCGACAACATCACCATCGCCGGCGCGCTGAGCAGCGCCGTGCCGGAACCGGCCACCTGGGCCATGATGATCATCGGCTTCGGCGCCGTCGGCTCGATGGTGCGCACCGCGCGTCGTCGCCAAGCCTACGCCTTCGCCTAAGACCTGGCGCTTGAGAGACCAGAACGCCGCTCGCCGCCAGGTGGGCGGCGTTTGTCGTTCAGGCGTCCCAGAAGCGGCGACCGCCGGTGCGCGCGACATGGAAATCGCCGCTGACCGACAGCACGATCCAGTCCCCGGGCTGGGCGATGGTCCAGCCGTCGGGGGTGCAGACCTGCACCGCGCCGGCCTCGGTCATGGCCTGGGCGTCATCGCCGAGCCAGGACCACAGCTTGTGCCAGCTACGCGTATCATGCGGCGGCGGCACCCTTAACGCGGCGCCATGATCGAAAGCGGGATTGGTGTTCTGGGCGGACATCATGAACAGGAATACGCCCTGTGTTGGTGACCAGATTCTTAATATGGGACGATCATTCAGCACGAAGTGCGGCGGCCGGGCGTTTGGCGAGCGCGTGCAGCGACGCCAATACGCCCCCTAACCCGGCCATCAGCGCCGCCCCGCCGACCAAGGCGGCGACCCCGGTCCAGTCGACAGCCCAGTCGGCCTTGAAGACCAGCGTCACCACCGGCCAGGCCGCCAGGCATCCCAGGGCGACCCCGGTCAGGCCCGCGATCACCCCGACCGCGCCGTATTCCAGCACGTAGGCCGAAATGATCTGCAAGCGTGAAGCCCCCAGCACCTTGAGGATCGAGGCTTCCCGCGTCCTGGCCTGAGCCCGCGCGGCGATGGCGCCGGCCAGCACCAACAGGCCCGCCAGGGCCGCGACCGCCGCCGCGCCGCGGATCGCCAGGGCCAGCCGGTCGAACAGGTCGGTGGCGGCTTCCAGTTGCTCGCGTACCGAAATGACGTTCACCTCCGGGAAGTCGCCCCCCAGGGCCTGGGTCACCCTCGTCTCCTGCGCCTTGCTCCCCTTGGCGATGGCGACATGGCGCAGTTCCGCGCCCTCCAGCGTCGATGGCGTCAGGATCAGCGGAAAGCTCGCCCCGAAGCCGCCGACATCGACCTTGCGCAGCACCGCCAGCCTCGCCTCGATCTCCCGGCCCAGCACCTGGAGGGTCACCGTGTCGCCGATCCTCAAGCCCCCGGCCTTGGCCGCCTCGATCTCCATGGCCAATAGGGGCGGGCCGGCATAGGCCCCAGGCCACCACCGCCCCTCGACGACCTCCGCGGACGGAGGCTCGGGGCCGATGGCCGACATCGAGATGTCGTTGTCATAGGCCCAGCGTTCCTGCTCGGCGTTCGCCTTGCGATCCACCGGTTTGCCGTTCAGCGCCGTGATGCGGCCGGTCAGGAACGGCGCGCGCAGATAGTTCTCGGCGGTCAGTTTCTCGCCGAAGGCCCCGGCGACCACGCGGTCGAACTCGGCGGCCCGCGCGCCGGGGATCTCGGTAAAGACCATGGCCGGCGCGGTCTTGGGCGCCACCTCGGCCACCTGGCGCAGCAGGCTGGACTGGATCAGCACCACGCTAGCCAACAGCCCGACGCCCAGGCCGATGGCCGGCGCCGCCGTGCGCGCCGCCGAACGCGGCCCAGCCAGGTTGGCCAGCCCCATCCGCAGCGATCCGCGCGTGCCCGACCGCAGCCGGCCCGCCGCCTTGGCCGCCAACAGGCCCAGCCCCCAAAGCAGAACGAAGGACACCGCCACCCCGCCGATCATCAAGCCGGCCGCCAGCGGCGTCGGCGCGGTCAGCACCGACAGCGCCGCCAGGGCCAGGCCCGCGAGGGCCGCCCCCACGGTCTCGACGCTGAGCTTCAGCCCGCCCTGAACGTCGCGGCGGAACAGACTGGCCGGCGGCGTCGCCCGCGCCCGGGCCAGCGGAACCAGTGAAAAGGCCGCCGCCGACAGCAGGCCGAAAGCCCCAGCGCGGATCAGCGGCCCCGGATAAAGCGCGAACAGGGCTGGGACCGGCAGGTCCTCGGGGATCAACCCGCCCAGCATGAACGGCGCGGCGGCTCCCAGCACCAGGCCGAGCCCCACGCCCAGCAAGGTCAAAACCCCGATCTGCGCCAAATAGACGTTGCGGATGAAAGCGCCCTCGGCCCCCAGCGCCTTCAGCACCGCAATGGCCGGCTTGCGCTCCTCCAGAAAGGCGGTGACGGCGCCGAACACGCCCAGGCCGCCGGCCACCAGCGACGCCAGGCCGATAAAGCCCAGGAAATACTCCAACTGATCGATCAGCCAACGCACGCCCGGCGCCGCGTCCTCGCGGTCGCGCATCCGCACGCTGCGGTCCTCGACCACCTTGCGCAGCGCCTTGCGGGCCTGCGTCGGCGCAACACCCTCCGGCAGGACGATCCGCGCCGTCTCCACGAACTGTAGGCCCGGCTGCAGAAAACCGCCCGCCTCCACCGCCTGGCGACGCACCATGACCCGCGGCCCCAGCGCAAAGCCCCGCGACAGGCGGTCGGGCTCCTGCACCAGCACCCCGCGCACGATCAACGGCAGTTCGCCGACCAGAAGGCGGTCGCCGATCTTGAGCCCCAGGCGCTCGAGCAGCACCCGCTCGACCACCGCCCCGGCCGCGCCGTCCTGCGGCGCCAGCGCCTGCGCCAACCCGCCGCCGCCCTCCAAGGTCACCCGGCCAGCCAGGGGATAGGCCTCGCTGACGCCACGCAGCTCCACCAGCCGCCGCTCGCCGGACGGCGCCTGCGCCATGGCCCGCGCGGCGACCGCCCAGGCGGTCTTGCCGGTCGCCTCGATGGCCTGGCGCTCCGCCGGATCGAACAGCCTCTGCTCGACCGTGACGGCCAGATCTCCGCCCAGGATCTCCCGCGCCTGGCTGGCCAGTCCCTGGCGAAAGGCCTCGGCCGTCGAACCGGCCGCCGCAATGGCCGCCACGCCCAGCGCCAGGCAGGCCAGGAAGATACGGAACCCCTTCACCCCCGAGCGCAGTTCACGGGCGGCGAACCGCAGGGCCAGCAGGTTCATGCAGCTGACGCCATGCCGCCGCCCAGCCGCACCTGCCGGTCGGCGCGGGCCGCCAGGCTGGCGTCATGGGTCACCAGCACCATCGCCGCCCCCTCTTCCGACACCAGACCAAACAGCAGGTCGGCGACCATGGCGGCGTTGACGGCGTCGAGGTTGCCGGTCGGCTCGTCGGCGAACAGCAAGGCCGGGCGCGGCGCGAGCGCCCGCGCCAAGGCGACGCGCTGTTGTTCACCTCCCGAAAGCTGATGTGGATAGTGCCGCAGGCGGCCTGAGAGCCCGACGCGGTCCAGCCAGCCGCGGGCCACGCGGTCGGCGTCCGGTATGCCGGCGATCTCCAGCGGCGCGGCGACGTTCTCCTCGGCGGTCATATTGGGCAGCAGGTGAAAAGCCTGGAAGACCAGCGACACCCGGCCGCGCCGCAAGCGCGCGCGGCCGTCCTCGTCCATCTTCGCCAGCGGCCGGCCCAGCAGTTCGACGCTCCCGGACGTCGGCCGCTCCAGCCCGGCCGCCACCGCGATCAGCGACGACTTGCCAGAGCCCGACGGCCCGGTGATCGCCACCCGCTCGCGCGGCGCCACGGAAAAGCTCAGGTCTCGCAGGATCTCCACGGGGCCGGCCGCCGACGGGAGGGTGAGCGAGACATCTCTCACGACGAGCGGCGGATAGTCTTCGGACAAGGAGACCTCAGGGGTGATTGAGCTTCGCGGGCTATGACCTAGATAGGACAGCAGAATGGACGACAAACCCACAGGCTTTCCGACCCGGCGCGTTCTGCTCGCCGCCGCCTTGACCGCATGGCCCGCCGCCGGCCTGACCCAGGCGCGGCCTGTGGTCACCGTGCTGGGGGACTCGATCACCGCCGGTCTTGGCCTGCCCGGCAGCGCCGCCCTCCCCGTCCAGCTCCAGGCCCAGCTCCGCAAGCTCGGCGCGAACGCGGTGGTGCGCGGCGCCGGCGTCTCCGGCGACACCACGGCCGGCGGCTTGGCGCGGGTCGATTTCAGCGTCCAGAAGGACACCAGCGTCTGCGTCGTCGCGCTCGGCGGCAATGATCTGCTGCAAGGTCTCGATCCCAAGCGGACCAAGGCCAATCTCGACAAGATCGTCGCCCGCCTGCGCGCGCGGAAGATCGCCGTCGTGCTGGCCGGACTGCAGCCGCCGCCGGTGATCGGCAAGGCCTATGCCCGCGAGTTCCAGGCGGTGTTTCCGGCCGTGGCCAAGGCGCACGGCGCGATCCTCTATCCCAACCTGCTGGCCGGCGTCGCCCAGATCGCTCGCCTGAACCAGAGCGACGGCTTCCACCCCAACGCCCAGGGCGTGGTCGTCATCGCCCAGGGCCTGGCCCCGGTCGTCGCCCGCGCCCTGAAGTCCCGTACTTAGGTCTTCGAGGCCGAGACCGGCAGCGGGCTGGATGGCGGCGTATCGACCGCGTCGCTGCCGTCGTCGAACATCACCCGGCCCGAACCGGCGCGGTCGGTTTCCAGCCGCTCCGGGCGCGTGGTCAGCTTGACCTCGCTCGAACCGGACGACTCGATCTTGGCCGACAGCCTGGGCGCGATGGACGCCTCGCTGGAGCCGGAGACGTCGGCGGTAGCGGTCTCGGTCACCACCTGCGAAAGATCGGCTTCGCTGGAGCCCGACAGGTCGAGCATGACCTGCTTGGCCTCGCCCCGCACCGTCACCTCCGACGAGCCGCTGGCGACGATCGACAGCTTGTCCTGGTTGTAGTTCGAGATCTCCAGCTCGTCGTCGCCGCCCAGGTCGAACTCAGTGACCGCCGGCGCCGTCATCACCACCCTTAGGCGAACATAGCCCTCTACAGGCTTGTCCAGGCTGAGCTTTCCGCCCGACAACCTCACCTGCTCGATGACGTCCCGTGGGCCGGTGATGCTGACGCGGCCGGGACCGGCCGCCTGGGTGAACGCGATACTGGCCGGGATCGCGAACACGACCTTGGACGAACCGTCCCAGGCCAGTTCCCGCGTCGCGCTTGAAGTGGCGGGCGTCTCGTCGCGATCCCTGTGGCGGCGATCATGGTCGTCCCGATCGAAGCGATCATCGGCGTCCCAGTTGGAATACCAGCCCCACTTGTGGGTCGCCAGTTCGGGTCCGCCCAGGGCGGCGGCGCTGGCCAGCGCCACGATGGCGACGAAGAAGCCGGTGATGGCGATCAGGACAAGGACACGGATCATGGGATTGGCCACCTTGCTCATGACTTGGGCTCCATGGCCGGCTTCAACAGCCGGTAGTGCAGGCGTCCGTACCAGACCAACGCATTGACCAGGCCGATGACGCAAAGGGTGAGGATCGCGCCCAGCGAGGCCGCCGCCGCCATCAGGCCGATGCCGCCCAGCAGCGCCACCGCCGCCCCGCCTGGGGGACTGAGGAACGGCCCGGCCGCGAACACCACGCCGCCGCCCACGAAGATGGCGATGGCCGCCACGATCAGGCCAAACAGCGTCCCGGCCACCGTCATCAGGATCGGCAGCAGAATCAGGATGTCGATGGCGCCCAGCCCGAGCACCGCGAAGATCGCCCCGGCGGCGGAGGTCGGATTGCGCTCTTCCTCCCACCGTTTCAGGCCGGTCTCGGCGCGCAGTTCGCGTGCCAAGCGGGCCGGATCGCCCAGGGCCTCGGCGACCTCTTCCTCGGTCCGGCCGGCGGCCAGCCCCTCGGTGAAGTGGGTCTCATAGTCGGCGACGGCCTCGGCTATCGCCTTGGGCGGCAAGCCCGAAAGGCCCAGCCGCAACCGATCGATGAACGCTTGGCGGTTCATGCGGCGTCTCCCAAAATGGCTTCGACCGCGCGGGAAAATGCAGCCCATTCCGCCTTTTGCGCGGAAAAGCTCTCAACTCCGGCCTCGGTCAGCTTGTAGTATTTGCGCGGCGGGCCCGCCGGGCTCTCGACCAGATAGGTATCCACCAACCCGTCGCCCTGCATCCTCCGCATCAGCGGATAGATGGTGCCTTCCCCCATATCGATCCCTTCGGCCAAGCGGCTCGCGATCTCGTAGGCGTAGCTGTCGTGCTGGGAGAGCAAGGCCAGCACGCATAGCTCGAGCACCCCCTTCTTCAGCTGGACTTGAACGGCTTCGACCACGAGACATCTCCAATGTTCGCTAGTACGTACCGCAAGGTAGTGTGCGTCACAAGGTAGCTTGCATTACATCTTAGTAAGCTGCGCGGCCCTGACAAATGACCACCTCCGCACATCTAGCCGAGCGCATCGCGTGCGACAGGCGCTATACGGGTGGCGAAACCATCTCGGCCGCCAGGGGCGCGGCCAAGCGAGACCAGTTTATGCCGATCAAGATTCCCGACGACCTCCCCGCCCGCGCCACGCTCGACGCCGAAGGCGTCATGGTGCTCCGCGAAGCCGACGCCGTGCGCCAGGACATCCGGCCGATGCGGATCGGCCTGCTCAACCTGATGCCCAACAAGATCAGGACCGAGACCCAGATCGCGCGGCTGCTCGGCTCGACGCCGCTGCAGGTGGAGCTGACCCTGGTCAAGATGACCAACCACGTGGCGCGCAACACCCCCAGCGACCACATCATCTCGTTCTACCACGACTGGGAGGACATCAGCGCCCAGCGGTTCGACGGCTTCATCATCACCGGCGCCCCGGTGGAGACCATGCCGTTCGAGGACGTCACCTACTGGGATGAACTGCGCCGGATCTTCGACTGGACCCAGACCAATGTTCACGGCTGTTTCAACATCTGCTGGGGCGCTCAGGCGGCGGTCCACCACTTCCACGGCATGCCCAAATACCTGTTGGAGGAGAAGGCGTTCGGCGTCTATCGCCACCGCAACCTGGCGCCGGCCTCGCCCTATCTGCGCGGCTTTTCCGACGATTTCTCGATCCCGGTCTCGCGCTGGACCGAGGTGCAGCGCCAGGACATTCCGCCCGCCAGCGGCATGAACATCCTGATGGAGTCCGACGAGGCGGGTCTGTGCCTGCTGGACGATCCGGCCCACCGCTCGCTGCATATGTTCAACCACATCGAGTACGATTCCGGTTCGCTCAGCGAAGAGTATTTCCGCGACATCGAGGCCGGAAAATCGATCGCCCCGCCGCACAACTACTTCCCGGACAACGACCCGACGCGCCCGCCGGAAAACCGTTGGCGCAGCCACGCCCACCTGTTGTTCGGCAACTGGATCAACCAACTCTACCAGACCACGCCCTTCGACCTGTCGAAGATCGGCCAGCCCGCCGCATGATCCGCGCTCTCGCTCTCGCTCTCGCCGCCGCCCTGCTCGCCCCAGCCGCCCATGCCGGCGAGTGGCGGACGCTCGATCCTGCCCAGACCCTGGTCATCGAGACCACAAAGGGCGCCATCGTCGTCGAGATGCGCCCGGACTTCGCGCCCCTGGCGGTCGAGCGGATCAAACTGCTGGCGCGCGAGCGCGTCTATGACGGCTTGCTGTTCCACCGCGTGGTCGACCACTTCGTCGACCAGACCGGCAACCCCAACAACAAGGACGGCGGGGTTTCGCGCCACCCCGACCTCGCGCCGGAATTCGCCTTCCGCATGACGCAGCCGCAGGGCGCCGCGGTCGTCTCGCGCTCCAGCGACGGGATCTCAGGCTTCGTCGGCGCGACCCCGTTCGCCGCCGCCTCCGACATCGAGCTTGCGCGCAATCCGCAGGCCGGCCGCCTGGCCTGGGGCGCCTATTGCCCTGGCGTCGCCGGCATGGGGCGCCAAGCCGCCGAGACCACCGCCAATTCCGAGATCTTCTTCATGCGCGAGGCCAGCCGCCGGCTGGACCGTGACTACACCGTCTGGGGTACAGTGGTTCAGGGGCTGGACGTGGTCCGCGCCATGACCGTCGGCGAGCCGCCCGCCAACCCCGACAAGATGATCAAGGTCCGCCTCGCCTCTGACCTGCCGCCCGCCGAGCGGCCGCGGATCGAAGTCCTCGACGAACGCAGCCCGGCGTTCAAGGCGATGGTCGAGCAGGTCCGCGCCGCCAAGGGCGCCGACTTCACCGTCTGCGACATCCAGGTTCCGACGCGCCAGGTTCGCTAGGCCCCTTACCGCGCCGCTTCGTAGGCCACCTTGCCGTTCACGATGGTCATCACCGCGTGGGCCTTGGCGATGTCGGCGAACGGCGCGGTCATCAGATCGACCGAGAACACCGACAGGTCGGCGGGCTTGCCGACCGCCAGCGTCCCCAGGTCGCCCTCATGGAAGGCGGCGTAGGCCGGCCCCTTGGTCAGCATGTCCAGCGCCTGCTGGCGGGTGACGGCCTCATCCAGGCCCCACTGCGGCCCAGCGAACCCCTTCAGGTCGTGGCGATAGGCTGCGGCGTAGAACTCCACCAGCGGATCGCCTTTCTCGACCGGGGCGTCCGATCCCGCGGCGATCACCGCGCCGGTCTTCAGCAGGCTCTCCCAGGCATAGGCGCCCTTCAGCCGCTCGCTCCCCAAACGGTCAGGGGCGAAGAACAGATCGCCGATCGCGTGCGAAGGCTGCATGGAGGCGACCACGCCAAGCTGGGCGAAGCGCGGCAGGTCGTCCGGGGCCAGCACCTGGGCGTGTTCGACCCGCCAGCGCGCCGCCTTCAGGCCCGCCGCGTCGGCGCCATAGGCCTGCTGATAGGCGTCGAGCACTAGGCGGTTGCCACGGTCGCCGATGGCGTGGGTGGCGATCTGGGCGCCGGAGGCCTTGGCCTGGGCCAGCACAGCCTTGACGGTCTGCGGCGGGGTGAGCAGCAGGCCGGTCCCCTCTGCGTCGGCGTAGGGCGCCAGCAGCGCGGCCCCGCGCGAGCCGAGCGCGCCGTCCATGTACATCTTCACCCCGCGCGTGCGGACCAGGCCCGTGGCGTCCTGCGAGGGGCCGCTCGTCAGCACCCCCTGCCCCTCGGTCTGGTTCATATAGTTGTCGACGCGGATCGGCAGGTCGCCCTTGGCGGCCAGTTCCGCCTGCATCGCCACCTCTTGGGCCGAAGCCCCCATATTGTGCAGGCCCGTCCAGCCTCTTGAGGCGTAGAGGTCGACGCCGCGCTTCACCGCCTGCGCCTGCATCGCCGCGCTTGGCCTCGGCAGCTTGGCCTCGACCAACTCCATCGCATTATCGATCAACATGCCGGTGGGCTGACCCGCGCTGTCCTTCAGGATTTGCCCGCCGGCCGGGGCGGCGGTGTCACGGGTGATCCCCGCCAAGGCCAGCATCTTGGAATTGGCGACCAAGGCATGCCCGTCGGCCCGGCTCAGCACCACCGGACGGTCAGGAACCGCACGGTCCAGATCGGCGCGATCTGGACCGCGTTTCTCCGGCCAATGGGTCTCGATCCAGCCCCGCCCGACGATCGGATCGGAACCCGGGTGCTTGGCCGCCCAATCCTGCAAGCGCACGATCAGCGCCTCGATCGAGGGCGTGCCCTCCAGGGTCAGGGTCATTTCGCGCAAACCGACGCCCGACAGATGGGCGTGGGCGTCGACGAAGCCCGGATAGGCCGCCGCCCCCTTCAGGTCGACGTCCCTGGCGCCCGGCGCGGCCTGGCGCGCGGCCGCCAACGGCCCGGCGAAGGCGACCTTGCCATCCTTCACCGCCAAGGCCTCGACCTTGGCCGCCCCGGTATAGATCGGGCCGCCGTGAATCAGCAGGTCCTGGGCGTTTCCTGGCGAGGCCAGCGCCAGGCCGGCGGTCAGGAACAGTGGGCCAAGGATCGCGCGCATGTCCGCCTCATCGAGTCATCAAGGCGTCATTGATCAACGATCTTTGCGGGCCTGTGAACCAGTCTCGCCGTTCCCAGCCGATTTCGCCAAGGGCCGGCTAGCCAGGGTTTCCGACACCAGCCAGATTGCACCCATGAATCCGAAGGCTTCCCAGCGCGCGACGGGGACCGGCTTGCGCGCGGGCGCCGGCCTGCTGATGCTCGCCGTGCTGGGCGTCCTGCTCGTCTATGCCAGCCGCATCTTCCTGGAGCTGCCGCTCTATCCGGCCGCCGAGGGCGGCTATCTGATCCAGGCGCTTTACGGAACCACGCTCCGTGGCCACCCCGAACTGCTGCCGGCGGTCCAGGGCCTGAACAACACCGCCTTCTTCCTGATCATCCGGGCCAGCACCTACCTCACCCACGACCTGCTGGTCTGGATGCGGGTGCTCGGGGCCTGCGCCTATTTCGCGGGTCTGCTGCTGGTCTGGCGAAGCGTCCGGGACGAGGCCGGGCGCTCGCCGCCGCTGGGCTTCCTGCTGCTGGCCCTGGCCTTCCCCTATTACCGCTTCGCCTTCGCGGTGCTGCCGGACGGCTGGTTCGTCGCGGTCCTGGGGCTGATCGTCCTGGCGAGCGCCCGCGTCTATCTCAGCCGGCCGATCGCACACGCCATCGCCGCCGGCGTCCTGTGCGCCGTCCTGGCGCTGCTCAAGCCTCAAGGCCTGGCGGTCGTCACGGCCGTCCTGATCCTGGCCCTGCTCGACGCCATGGCGGGACGCCGGGACATTCGGGTCTTTGTCGGGCGGGTCGCGGTGTTCACGACCGTCTTCCTGACCGCCGGAAATCTCGTCCTGCTGGCGGCGGGCCAGCCCGTCCTCTCCCCCTTCGCCTTCATGCTTACGGCGCAGCAGGCCGCGGTGATCGACGCCGAGGTGACCACGCAAGCCCTCGCCGCAGCCGCGCGCACCCTGGCCCCCCTGCTCTCGTCGTTCCTGCTGCTCGCCGGCATTCCGGCGCTCACCGGACTGTTGCGCATCGAGATGCGTTGGCGTTGGACCCTTGAGCGTGACCTTGCCCCGTTCCGCCTGGAGCGCCAGGAGGTCGCCTTCCTGTTTGTGCTGCTGTCGCTGATCGCCAGCTTGGCGATGGGCGCGGTGTTCGAACATGACCAGGCCAGCCGCATCGTGGGACGGGACTTCGAGTTCTTCGCTCCGATCCTCTGGCTGACGGCCGCCCCCTTCATCGCCGAGTTCGACCGCGCCGGCGCCCGCTGGTGGCGGACCGCCATGGGCCTGGTCGTGGCGGTCGGGGTGGCCGGCCTGGCGATCTGCCTGTTCGGCGGCGCGGTCGCTCGCCCCTGGGACACAGCGGCGCTGAACGCCTTCTTCCGCCTGGAGCCGTCACCCGTCCCCTACTTCGCATTGGCCAGTGTCGCGACCCTGGTCGCCGGCGCCGCCATGGCGTTCACCGCCTGGCCGACGCAGCGGATATGGCTCGCCGGTTTCGCCGCCCTCGCCGTCCTGTCGACCCTCATTGATGTCACCTGGGAAACCTCCGTGCGCCCGGCGCGCGCCGCCCTGGCCGCAGATCTTCGTCAGGCCGACAGGGTCGTCAGCCAGCGGCTAGGCGGCGTGGCCGTCATCGCTGGGGACCAGAGCGCCGCTCAGCAGGTCTTCCTGGGCCTCCGCGGACGCCCCCAGACCGTCCTGATCGGCCCCGACGCGACCCGCCCCGCGGGTCGCTTGGCGCAGGTCGACACAGTGGTCGCGGTCGGCGTTCAACCGCCGATCAACCGCTGGACTCCGATCTTCGAGGGCAAGTCGCTGAAGGTGTTTGAACGCGCCTCACCGCCGCACCTGCACATCAGCGACGGCGAACCTCTTGGGTCGAACGCCGTAAGCGGCTAATAGCGCGCGGGAACAGCGCGTCCCGGCGGTCGCGACCCATAGACGACGGACGGGCAAGATGCTGACCTGGTTCCAGGCGATTATGCCGAAGGAATTGAAATTCTTCACGCTTTTCAGCAACCACGCTGAAACGCTGGTGGAAGGGGCGAACGCCCTGCGCGACATCATGAAGGGCGGCGACGGGGTTGCCGAAGCCTGCGCCCGAGTCGTCGCACACGAGGACGCCGCCGATCACATCACCCGCGAGGTGCTGCTGAACGTCCGCCGGACCTTCATCACCCCATTCGATCGGGGCGACATCAAGGACCTGATCAACTCGCTCGACGACGCCATCGACCAGATGCAGAAGACCGCCAAAGTGGTCACCCTGTTCGAGCTTCGCGACTTCGAAGACCCGATGCGCGAGATGGCCGACATCATCGTCGAGGCCGCCCTGCTGACCCGTGAAGCCATCGGCCTGATGGCCAACATGCGCCAGAACGTGACGCGCCTGAACCAGCTGACCGAGCAGATCACCCACATCGAGGATCGTTCCGACGCCATCTACGACGCCGGCCGCAAAGCCCTCTTCCTGGCCCACCGCCAGAACGACCCGATGGCCTTCGTCGTCGGCGTCGACATCTACAGCCACCTCGAGAAGGTGATGGACCGCTTCGAGGATGTGGCGAACCGCATCAGCGGCATTGTGATCGAGCAGGTCTAGGCGCGTGGAGCTCCTTGCCGGCTACGGACCGCTGCTGATCTTCCTGATCGTCGTCGCGCTGGCGTTCGACTTCCTGAACGGCCTGCACGACGCGGCCAACTCGATCGCCACCATCGTGGCGACGCGGGTGCTGCCGCCCTTCGCCGCCGTGGCCTGGGCGGCGTTCTTCAACTTCATCGCCTTCCTGTTCTTCGGCCTGCACGTGGCCAAGACGGTCGGGTCGGGCATCATCATGCCCGAACTGATCAGCGACGGCCTGATCTTCTCGGCCCTGATCGGGGCCATCGGCTGGAATCTGCTGACCTGGTGGATGGCCATCCCCTCCTCCTCGTCGCACGCCCTGATCGGCGGCCTGGTCGGCGCGGGCGTGGCCAAGGCGGGCATGAGCGCCGTCGTCTGGGGCGGCCTCAGCAAGACCGTCTTTGCGATCGTGCTGTCGCCGGCCACCGGCTTCTTCCTGGCCCTGCTGCTGGTGCTGATCGTCTCATGGACGTTTGTGCGCTTCACGCCCTGGGCGGTGGACGGGGTGTTTCGCAAGATGCAGTTCGTCTCGGCCTCGCTCTACTCGCTGGGTCATGGCGGCAACGACGCGCAGAAGACCATGGGCATCATCGCCGCCCTGCTGATCGCCCACGGCATGGGCCCGGCCAACGGCGAGTTCCACGTCCCGCTCTGGGTCGTGCTGTCCTGTCAGGCGGCCATGGGCCTGGGCACCCTGTTCGGCGGCTGGCGGATCGTCCACACCATGGGCTCGCGGATCACCAAGCTTTCGCCGATGCAAGGCTTCTGCGCCGAGACCGGCGGGGCGATCACCCTGTTCGCCGCCACCAGCATGGGCGTCCCGGTCTCGACCACCCACACCATCACCGGCGCCATCGTCGGGGTCGGCGCCGCGCGCCGGGTCTCGGCCGTGCGTTGGGGCGTGGCCAAGGAAATCGTCACCGCCTGGGTCGTCACCCTGCCGGCGGCGGCGCTGATCAGCGGCCTGACCTACTGGCTCGCCGGCCGCTATATGGGCTGACGCCCCGAGCGCCTTCGACGGCGCTCGTCAACGCGAAGAGACAAGGCGCGGCGCCGTTCGATCGGAGCCGCGCCTTTCGTTTAGCCCCAGACCCGGTCGGCGTAGGACACGAAGTTCGCGCCCAGGACCTTCTCGATCACCCGCGGCTTGTGGCCCTTGGCTTCCATCATGCGGGTCAGCTTGCGGAACTGGTCGGGTCCGCGCAGGTCGATGATGAAGGGGTGGGTGTCGGCCCGCTCGCCCTTGGCGGCGATGCCGGCGGCCTTGCGCTCCTCGTGCTCCAGGGCCAGCGCGGACCTGTAGGCTTCCATGTCGTCGATGGTGGCGACCGAGCCGTCGGTGCCGATCCCGACATGGTCCTCGCCGCAGACGTTCAGGGCGTGGCCGATATGGGCCACCACGTCGTCGGCCTTGGCGTAGCTGTCAGCAGCCAGGAACGGCATGAAGTAGATCCCGACGAAGCCGCCCTTGTCCGCCACGCCGCGCAGTTCGGCGTCGGTCTTGTTGCGCGGCAAGTCGATCAGGGCCCGGCAGCCGGTGTGGTTGATCGAGATCGGCGTCTTGGACGCGGCGATGGCGTCCAGGCAGGTGCGCTCGCCCGAGTGCGACAGGTCCACCATCACCTTGGCGGCGTTCAGCTTCTCGATCACCTTGCGGCCCTGCTCGGTCAGGCCGCGGTTGTCCGGGACCATCGAGCCGTCGCCGAGCATGTTGGCGGGGTTGTAGGTCAGTTGAACGATCCGAACCCCGCGGCCGGCGAACTCATCGACCCGTTCGACCTTGTCGCCGATCTGCACCGCGTTCTGGAAGCCGTAGATCACCCCGACCTTGCCCTGCGCCTTGGCGCGGCGGATGTCGTCGGCGGTGCGGACCAGCAGCAGCTTGCCGCTGTTGTCGGCGATCACCTTGTCCCAGGCGTCGATGGTTTCCAGCGTATAGGCGTAGGGATCCTGCGGACCAGCGACATAGCCCAGGGTGATGTTCACCGCCGTCAGGCCCGAGGCCAGGGCGTCACGCAGCGCGCGCTCGTCAAAGTCCAGCCTCAACGTATCGGCGGCGAGCCCGGCCTCGCGGCCGATCTGCAGGTTCGGGTTCGCCAGCCCGCCCAGGGCGTTGACGATGATCGGATCGCTGGCGCTGGCGCGTGCGAAGGCGGGCATGGCGGCGAGCGCGGCGGCGAAGCCCAGGGTCTGGCGGCGCGAAATCATCAGTCTTCCTTCCGAACGGCGGCGTCCGCCTTGGGGTCATAGTCGGTCCGCGGATAGGCCTTCCCGCGCTTGACGGTCAGGGTCAGGGTCCGCAGGGCCCCGATATCCTTCGACGGGTCCTGGCGCGTGAACACCAGGTTCGCCAGCTTGCCGGCCTCGAGCGTGCCGAAGTCCGGGTCCTTGCGAACCGACAGCGCCCCGTTGCGGGTCGCCGCGACTATGGCCTGCATCGGCGTGAAGCCGGCGCGGTTCACCAGCAGTTCAAGCTCTTCGTAGAGCGCCGGGAAAGCGGCGTCCGGCGCCGAGAATCCGTCCGTGCCGGCCGAGACGATCACTCCGGCTTTCAGCGCCTGATGGGTGATCTGGGCGGCCAGTTCGGTTGAGCAATAGGGTTTGGTCGGCCTGCCCTTCATGGCCTCGTAGATCCGCACGGTGGCGTCCAGCACCACCCCGTCGGCCTTCATCTGGGCCAGCAGCTTGGCGATCTGCGGATGCACCGACTTGCCGAACTTCTCTTCCTGGACGGCGGCGCGGTCATGGTACTGGCCGGGGATCTGGTCGGAGACCTGGTAGGCCAGCATGCAGACGTGGCTGACGACGTCGGCGCCGGCGTCCAGTACCTGCGCCGGCGTGGCCGGGAACACCGCCGCATGCGCCCAGATCGGCACGCCCTGGCGATGGGCTTCGGCGGTGATGCGCGCCACCTCTTCGCCCGGCAGGTTCGCGTAGATCTTGATCGCCGAGGTGCCGATGCCGCGCGCCTGGGCCACAGCCAGCGGCAGGTCGGTCTGCGGGGTGATCGCCTGCATCCACGAGACTTCGCCGCCCTTGGCGCCCAGCGAGGCGGCCTGGACGCGCACGTCCTCGAAGAACGAGGGGCCGGCCATCAGGGCGGCGTAGTAGATGTCAGGTCCGGGGATCTCGCCGATGCGCGTGGCGCGGGCCAGGTCGGCGACGTTGCGCAGGTCGTCGGCCATGTCGCGGATGGCGGTCACGCCGCTGTAGAGGTCGCGCTTCAAATGGGCTTCAGCGAACCGCCTGTTCGGCGGCGTCGCCAGATGTTCGTGGCTGTCGATCAGGCCGGGCAGCACATACTGGCCGGCCACATCGACCACCGCCGTCTGCGGCGGCAGCTTGAAGGCGATTTCGCCGTCCTTCCAGACCCGCTCGATCCGCTCGCCCTTGACCAGGATCGACATGCCTGGCCGGGGCGGCGCGCCCGTCCCGTCGATCAGGGTCGCGCCCCTATAGACCGTGAGCTTCTCGCGCTGCCCCTCGGCCAAGGCGAAGCCGGGAAGAAGGGCGAGACAGGCCGTCAGTACGGCGAGGGATCCACGGAACATCATTCCGCAGCCTAACGCGGCCGCCCTCGCCGGCTCAACGGCGAAGCTTGTCAACGCGGCAGCTTGCTCGACCCCATCAGATAGGCGTCCACCGCCTGGGCGCACTGGCGGCCCTCGCGGATGGCCCAGACGACCAGGGACTGGCCGCGACGCATGTCGCCGCAGGAGAAGATATTCGCCGCGGTGGTCTGATAGTCGCTGACCGGCGCCTTGACGTTGCCGCGCGGGTCCAGATCGACGCCTGCCTGGGTTACGAACCCGACGTGACGCGGGCCGACGAAGCCCATGGCCAGCAGGACCAGATCGGCCTTCAGCTCGAACTCGCTGCCCTCGACCTCGGTCAGGGTCTGGCGGCCGTCAGCGCCGGCCACCCATTCCATCCGCGCGCACACCATGGCCTCGACCTTGCCGTTCGAGCCGATGAACCGCTTGGTGGTGACGGCGAAGTCGCGCTCGCAGCCCTCTTCGTGGCTGGACGAGGTGCGCATCTTCAGCGGCCAGTCGGGCCAGGTCAGTTGCTTGTTCTCGCGCGCCGGCGGCTGCGGCATGATTTCGAGCTGGGTCACCAGGGCCGCGCCGTGGCGGTTGGAGGTGCCGATGCAGTCCGAGCCGGTGTCGCCGCCGCCGATCACCACCACATGCTTGCCGGTGGCCGAGATCGCGCCGCTGGGCGCCGCGCGCAGTTCGTCGTCGCCGGCGTTGCGCTTGTTCTGTTGGGTCAGGAAATCCATCGCGAAATGGACGCCCGACAGCTCGCGGCCGGGGATCGCCAGGTCGCGCGGGTCTTCCGCGCCGCCGGCCATCACCAGCACGTCGTAATCGTCCAGCAGCCGCTGGACCGACACCGTCACCCCGACTTCGAAATTGGTGCGGAAGATCACGCCTTCCTGCTCCATCTGCGCGACCCGGCGGTCGATCAGGTGTTTCTCCATCTTGAAGTCGGGAATGCCGTAGCGCAGCAGGCCGCCGATGCGGTCGCTCTTCTCGAAGACGGTCGGGGCGTGGCCGGCGCGCGCCAGTTGCTGGGCGCAGGCCAGGCCGGCCGGGCCCGAGCCGACGACGGCGATGCGCTTGCCGGTGCCGCGTTCGGACATCTGCGGCTTGATCCAACCTTCCTGCCATCCACGGTCGACGATCTCGCACTCGATCACCTTGATGGTGACCGGGGTGTCGACGATGTTCAGCGTGCAGGACGCCTCGCACGGGGCGGGGCAGACGCGGCCGGTGAACTCCGGGAAGTTGTTGGTCGA